>DATJKV010000563.1:0-3242 GCA_035491155.1 Magnetospirillum sp.
TGGCGCCTCCTGGTATCAGGCCATGGCGTCGGCCGGCGCCGCCCGCGCCCAGGAAATGCTGAAGGGCAACCGCCGCTACGAACCGCTGGCCCAGGCGCTGTCCAAGGTGGCCCAGTTGGACGTATCGCTGGTCACCCACGATTACTTCGAGGCGGCCAAGCAGGCCCGCGCCAAGACCGTCACCGACCTGGCCTTGGGCTTCGAACGCTCGATCAAGGGCGTGGTGGACGAGGTGGGCGCCATGGCCGCGTCGCTGAAGTCCCATTCGGACGAGATGCTGTCGCGCCTGTCGCACATGGACTACGAGACGGTGAACATGGCCGCCGCCGCCGAGGAAGCGGCCTACAGCGTGGACAACATCTCGCAGAACACCGCCGACCTCGCCCAGTCCATCGAGCACATCCGCACCAACGTGGTGCGCACCGCCGACGCCGCCGAACAGGCCGCCGCCGCCGCCCAGGCCACCGACGAGGCCATGCGCGGCATGCTGGACGTGGCCTCGCGCATCGGCAAGATCGGCCAGACCATCGACGGCATCGCCCGCCAGACCCGCATGCTGGCGCTGAACGCCACCATCGAGGCGGCGCGCGCCGGTGCTGCCGGTCGCGGCTTTGCCGTGGTGGCGCAGGAAATCAAGAAGCTGTCCGAGCAGACCAGCCGGGCCACCCATGATATCGCCGCTTCGGTGCAGGAGGCGGTCGCCGCCACCAACACCGCGGTGGACACCATCCACCACACCGTGGCCGCCGTGTCCGGCATCAACAACGTGGCCACCGAGGTGCGTCTGGCCGTCGAGGCCCAGACCGCCTCCACCGGCACCATCGCCAGCCACGTGGGCGAAGCCGCGTCCGGCGCCAAGGCGGTGACCAGCTCGGTCAACAGCGCCATCGAGGCCCTGGGCGTCTCCTCCTCCGCCGCCGGCGAGCTGAACCGCTCGGCCGATGCGCTGGCCGCCAAGGCCGAGCACATGCGCGATGAGGTGGACAATTACCTGACCCGCCTGCGTCAGGCGTCGGAATAGCGCCCGCACGCCGCCCTGACGAGGGGGCGGACAAATGCAAATGCCCGCGACAAGCACGGGCATTCCAGAATTGTCGAACACTTGAGGGCTCTTGGGACGCCAGGCGCCCCGTTCCCTATTCCTTGCCTTTGGCCAGCTTCTTGATGAACACCCAATAGGTGCCCAGGATTGGGCTGATCTTCAGGTGGATGCGCACCTTGTAGGGCAGGCGCGGCACGGCGCAGTCGAACACGGCGTTGAGGTTGCCACTGTCGACGCCCTTCCTGAATTCCTCGACCAACACCGATGAACCGGCCCAGCGGGCCACGTCGCCGAAGAAGTCACGGCCCACCACCGGCGGGCGGGCGGGGCCGCCGTCATCCGGCTCGGTGTCGTTGTAGGCGACCACGCGTCCGTCACGGTCCAGCTCGGCTGCGCCGAACGGCAGCCGCGCGACTTCGTCCGCACCAGCCCGGAACAACGGGTTGTCGGATTCATCTTCGGCGAAGGCAAAGACCGTCATGTTCCACGGTCCGGCCTGGGTAGCAATGGTCGGCATTAAAGCTGTGACCTTGAAAGCGGTGTGATTCTTGACCTCTTACTCCGGGCAGGAATTTGCCGTATTATCCGTGTCCGGTCCACAGGGAAAACATGCACGGACACGATGGAGCTCAAGGAAAACAACGGCAGACTGGCCGTGCAGCTACCAGCAGTCGTCGATTTGTCCGCTGCGGGTGAATTGCGCGACCTGATGCTCGACGCCCTGGCGAAGGACACCGCCGCCGAGTTGGCGTTGCGCGGCGGCGAGGTCGAACGCATCGCCACCGCCGCAATCCAGGTCATCCTTGCCGGCACCCAAGCCTTCCGCACCGCCGCGCGGCGGCTGGAGCTTGAGGACGCGTCTCCGGCCCTGACCAATTCTTTTCGCCAATTGGGGCTGGGCGACGATTTAGACAACCTTACAATGTTTGCCTGACAGGGGATTTCTCATGGGTAAGAGCGTTCTCGCCGTCGACGATTCCAAGACGATGCGCGATATGGTGTCCTTCACGCTGCGCGGCGCCGGCTACACGGTGTACGAGGCCGAGCACGGCGTCGCCGCCCTGAAGCTGCTCCAGGGCCAGAAGGTGGACGTCGTCATCACCGACGTGAACATGCCGGAGATGGACGGCATCACCCTGACGCGGCGCATCCGCGGCCTGCCCACCCAGGCCGGCACGCCCATCCTGATCCTGACCACCGAAAGCGACCAGTCCAAGAAGGATGAAGGCCGCGCCGCCGGTGCCACCGGCTGGATCGTCAAGCCGTTCAGCCCGGACAAGCTGCTGCAGATCGTCGCCAAGGTTTGCCCATAAGGAAATAGAGCATGAGCGAGGATCAGGCCTACGACCTGTCGCAGTTCAAGGCGACCTATTTCGAGGAATGCGCCGAACTGCTGGCCAACGCCGAGGAGACGCTGTCGCGCCTCCAGGACGGGGGCGGCACGGTCGAAGACCTGAACGCGGTATTCCGCTGCGTCCATTCCATCAAGGGCGGCGCCGGCGCGTTCGCCTTCGATGACCTGGTCCACTTCGCCCATGTGTTCGAGACCACCATGGACGCCTTGCGGTCAGGCCGCGCCGAGCTGTCGCCCCACGTGGCGGAGCTGCTGGTGCGCGGCAACGACGTGCTAGGCGATTTCGTGCGTGCGGCACAGGAGGGCGTTGCCCTGCCGGCCGAGCACGGCGCCGAGATCCTCGGCCATCTGGCGGCCATCACCAGTGGCAACGCGGTCGCCGCCGCTGCCCCGGCCCCCGCGATCGCCGCCGCCCCGGCGGCAGCGCAATCCGGCTTCAAGACCTTCTCGATCGTCTTCACCCCCACGCCGGCCATGCTGCGCACCGGCAACGACCCGCTGCTGATGCTGCGCGAGCTGGCCAGCCTGGGCGATCTGGAGGTGAAGGTCGACCGCTCACGCCTGCCGTCGCTGACCGAGATCGACCCGCAGGCCTCGTACCTGTCGTGGACCTGCACCCTGATCACCGATAAGGGCAAGGCCTCCATCGCCGAGGTGTTCGAGTTCGTCGACGGCGACACCGCCACCATCACCATCGAAGAGGTCGCCGGCGGCGAGGAGGGTGACGGCTGGGGCCTGTTCGCCGCGCTGCCCGAAACGCCTGCCGCCGCCTCTTCCGGTGCCGTCGAGGGTGACGGCTGGGGCCTGTTCGAGCCCCTGCCGACCGCCCAACCGGCCGCTGCGGCC
>DATJKV010000564.1:0-2055 GCA_035491155.1 Magnetospirillum sp.
GACCCCCATCTGCGGCGGCACCCTCGATCCAGGGGCGATAAGACTTATCCGCGCCAAGAATGTGCTCGGTCAACCACTTCTTGAGGAAGGCGAGCATCTCCTCGTCCAACACCGTGCGCTCGCCCGCGGCCCAGCGGTCGCGGATGTGGCGGACGCGTTCTTCCAGCGCTGCGTGGGTTTGCTGGTGTTCGGCCAGGTGAGGATAGCCGGCGGCGCTCATCAGCGCTTCCTCTCGGCGGAAATGGTGTTCCGTATATTCAACCAGGACATTGACGACGCTGCCCACCACGTCGCGGCTCTGGCCGGTGTCGACGGCATCGTGCAATTGGTTCAGCAGATTGATCAGGATACGGTGGTCGGAATCGAGTATGGCATTGCCGACGCTGAACGCCTCGTTCCATGCCACCAGCGCCATCACATGCGTCCCCGAATTTGCAACCGCGGTTACTATACCTCTCTGGCGGGCACGCACAAGCCGAGTGGGGTGGGCGAGGCGCAGTTTGATGATATGCTCACAGCCGGTTCCCATTTCTTGCCGAGGGCAGTCGAGCGGTGAAACGTTTGCGCATCGCCACCTTCAACATGGAGAACTTGGACGACCGCGCCGCCGAGGGCGACTTCGCCGACCGGGTGGCTGTGCTGCGTCCCCAATTGCAGCGCCTGCGCGCCGACGTGGTGTGCCTGCAGGAGATCAACGCCCACGGCCCTACCCGAAAGGGGCCGCGCCAACTGGGGGCGCTGGAGCGAGTCATCGCCGGCACCGAGCTGGAACACTTCCACACCGTAGTGTCCATGAACCGGGGCGGTGCACGGCCGGCCGACCGCCACAACCTGGTGATTCTGTCGCGCTTTCCGGTGCAGGCCCACGCGCAGATCTGGCACGATCTGGTGGAGGCGCCGCACTACCGCCTGGCCACCGCAGAGCCGAAACCCGATGGCGCCCAGCCGGTGGAATGGGACCGGCCCATCCTGCATGCGGTGTTGTCCCTGCCCGGCGGCCAGCGCCTGCACATTGTCAACGTCCACCTGCGCGCCCCGCGTGCCGCCTGGCTGCCCGGCCAGAAGGCCCCCCACGGGCGCTGGCACAGCGTGTCCGGCTGGGCCGAAGGCTTCTTCCTCGCCTCGCTGAAGCAGGCCGGCCAGGCGCTGGAAGCGCGCCTGCTGGTTGAGCGCATTTTGGATGGGGAGCCCGACGCCCTGGTTGCCGTGTGCGGGGATTTCAATTCCGACGACCGGGCGGCACCGGTCCGCACCGTTCGGGGCGACGAGGAGGATACCGGCAACGGCCACTTGGCGCCGCGCGTGCTGGTGCCGGTGGAACGCACGCTGGCCGACAGCCAGCGCTATTCGGTCATCCATCATGGTCACCGGGTGATGCTGGATCACATCCTGGTGTCACGCTCGCTGCTGGGCTGGTACATCGGCACCGAGATCCACAACGAGGCGCTGGGGGACGAATTGGTGTCGCCGGCCACCATCTGGGCCAGCCCCGAATCCTACCACGCGCCGCTGGTGGCCGAGTTCAGCTCGCCCAAGACGGCCTGAGGGAGAATGCCCGACAGCTCGCTCTTGTCGCGGCGGCCGTAGGCGACCAGGTAGCGCAGCAGGTTCTCCTGCAAGAATTCGTTGTCATGCTGCGCCGCCAGGCGCTCGAACACCCGTTCGAAGCGGTTAAGTTCTTCCGGCACCCGACAGCAGGTTCCGTGCCTCGGGACGCTGTTACCGCAATAGGGACAGGTATTCAGCATCGCCTTGCCCTCCGCCCATGGGGTCCCCCGACCCACCATGTCCCAACGATGCGCCCTATTTAGCCGGCGAACAATTATCCGCCGGGTCCAAAGGGTGGGTTCAGGAGGATAGGGAGGGCGTACGCCCCCCTTCCGGCTTACTCCGAAAGAGGGAGCCGCATCAGGCCGTCAGCATTTCGCCGGCCAAAGCCAGCTTGTAGCGCAAATCCTCGGACCGGATGTGCCGGACCAGCCAGTCCGCCAGGAAGTCGTGCAACTGCCCGGCCACCACGGTGCCGGGGTCGCGGTCATAACGGGCCTCAAGGCC
>DATJKV010000565.1:0-8154 GCA_035491155.1 Magnetospirillum sp.
CATCCCGAACTTGTGGGGCCGACCGGGCTGAAGCTGTTGGCGGTGATCGTCGTCGGCACGGTGCTGGTGATGACCGGCACCGCCCTGACCGTCGAACTGTGCTTCCGCTGGAGCACACGCCATGCCCGTTGATGGCGTGGCGCTGTTCTGGCCGGTGGCGACCATCGGCATTTATTGGGGCGCGCGCGCGCTCAACCAACACCTGGCGCGCTGGTGGACCTCGCCGTTGCTGCTGACCTGGGGCGCCTGCCTGGGTTTGGCGCTGGCGCTGCACGCCAGCTATGGCGAGTACATTCGCGGCACCCATTGGATCATGGCGCTGCTGGGGCCCGCCACTGTGGCCTTCGCCATGCCCATCTACGAACGGCGCGCCGTCATCCGCCGCCATTGGCCGACCCTGCTGGCCGGGGTGGCGGTGGGCTCGGCCATTGCCGTCGGCAGCGGCTGGGGCTTGGCAACCCTGCTGAACCTGTCGCCCGCCCTGCGGCTGTCGTTGCTGCCGCGTTCGGTGACGACGCCCTTCGCCCTGGCATTTTCCAGCGACATCGGCGGCATCCCCGAGCTGACCGCCACCTGCGTAGTGATCACCGGGCTGTTCGGCGCCGCTTTCGGCGAGATTTTGCTGAAGGTGCTGCCGTTGTCCTCGTCATTCGCCCGTGGCGCCCTATTCGGCATGGGCGCGCACGGCGCCGGCGTGGCCAAGGCGCGCGAAGTGGGGCGTGAGGAAGGCACCGTCGCCGGCCTGGTGATGGTGTTGGCCGGCCTTGCCAGCGTCGGCATCGGCCCGCTGCTGGCCCTCTGGCTGCGCTAGCCTAGGGTTACTGGTTGCCACGCCGCCTGGTCGGGGCGGCCGGCGGCGAAGCGCCATATGGCCTTGGCTTCCGAGCCGATAGCGGGCAGGGCGATCAGTGACGACGACACCGTGCCGAAACCGTTGGCGCGGGTGAAGCACATGGCCGCCACCTCCTCGCCGTCCTCGCTGCCGCCGCCATCGGCTAGCAATTCCGTCCAGCCACGCCAGTCGTCTTGCTCGGGATCGGGCATCGGGGCGGCCAGGAAGCGGGGACGATAGGCGCGGATGCGCGGGCTGGTGTCGTCGTCCAATTCCTGCGCCGTCAGCATGTGCAGTCCTTCGGGGATGGGGTGGACCTGCACCCGGGCGCCGCCGTCGGCGCGCACCCAGAAGGCGTCGCGGTTGTCGGCCACCAGCATGTTGAAGGGGCGATAGGCGCGGCCGTCCAGTTGGGACAGGGCGCTCGCCGCCTCGACCGCGTCTGCGTGGTCCAGCGCCTCCAGCACCAGCTCGCCGCGCGAGCGCTTGCCCGCCTGCGGTCCCAGGGTGCCGACGCGGTTGAGGATCGCCGCCGTTACTCCAGCCTCGTTAAGGCCGAGCCAAGACCCGCCAGCCAACTCGTCCAGCCCGGCGATCACGTCGGGGCGGTCGGGCCAATGGCGCTCGGGGGTTTTCCACGGACGGCCGGCCATCTCGTCCCGGTTGGCGGCGATCAATACCGGCCACGGGTGGGTGGCTCTGCGTAATATGACCAAGGTGCACATGCAAAAATCCGTTCCTACCGAGCCTGAGCGCCGCTATAACACCTTCGCCGCCACGGCAACGGGTCCCAACGACAACCACTTTTCTATAGTGGGCGAAAAAGGAAGTCGCACACCATGACTATGTTCGACGACCGCGAAAAAGCGTTCGAGGCGAAGTATCGGCTGGACCAGGAAACGCAGTTCAAGGTCAACATCCGTCGTGACAAGCTGCTGGGCATGTGGGCTGCCGAGCATTTGGGCCTGTCGGGCGACGCCGCCAAGGCCTATGCCCTCTCTGTGGTCGATGCCGAATTCTCCGAGCCCGATCATGACGCCAGCCACAAGGTCATCCGCGATTTCGCCGCCAAGGGTGTGGCGGTCGACGAGCACCGGGTGCAGAAGGAATTCATCCGCCTGGGTGAGGTCGCGCGCGAGCAGATCACCGAGGAGATCGTGAAGAAGTAAGGCCACGGGCCGCTTCTCACCGAAAACGAAAGGGCCGGGGATTGTTCCCCGGCCCTTTTTGTTTCTTCTTTCCCTCTCCCATCCCATGGGAGAGGGTGGCGCGAAGCGCCGGGTGAGGGAGCCGGAGATTCTGGCGTTCTTGGCTCCCTCACCCTCCCATCTTCGATGGGCCCCTCCCTCTCCCGCTCTGGCGGGAGAGGGGAATTAGGCCCGCCCGAACACGCGGCGGAAGATGGTGTCCACGTGCTTGGTGTGGTAGCCGAGGTCGAACAGCTCTTCGATCTGCGCGGGGCTCAGCGCCTTGGTGACGTCGGCATCGGCCTTCAGGCCGGCCAGGAACTTGCCCTTGGTTTCCTTGCCCTCGCCGGCGGCGTCCCACACCTTCATGGCGTTGCGCTGGACCAGGCGATAGGCGTCCTCGCGGGACACGCCGGCCTGGGTCAGCGCCAGCAGGACACGCTGCGAGAAGATCAGGCCGCCCAACTGGTTCAGGTTGCGGTCGACCACGTCGGGATAGACCACCAGCTTGTCGATCACGTTGGTCAGGCGCGCCAGGGCGAAGTCCAGGGTGATGGTGGCATCGGGGCCGATATAGCGCTCGACCGAGGAGTGCGAGATGTCGCGCTCGTGCCACAGGGCGACGTTCTCCATGGCC
Source organism: Magnetospirillum sp. (assembly GCA_035491155.1). Taxonomy (GTDB): domain Bacteria; phylum Pseudomonadota; class Alphaproteobacteria; order Rhodospirillales; family Magnetospirillaceae; genus Magnetospirillum. The sequence continues at coordinate 2,657 of DATJKV010000565.1, forward strand.
GGGATGGCGTAGGCGCGCACCATGCGGGCCAGGCCGGTCAGGTTCTCGGTCAGCACCGGGTTGCGCTTGTGCGGCATGGCCGAGCTGCCCTTCTGGCCCGGCGAGAAGTATTCCTCGGCCTCGCGCACTTCGGTGCGCTGCAGGTGGCGGATCTCGATGGCCACGCGCTCGATGGAGCTGGCGATGGTGCCCAGGGTAGCAAAGTACTGGGCGTGGCGGTCGCGCGGGATCACCTGGGTGGACAGCGGCTCAGGGCTCAGGCCCAGCTTGGCCGCCACGTGCTCTTCCACGCGCGGGTCGATGTTGGCGAAGGTGCCCACGGCGCCCGAGATGGCGCAGGTGGCGATATCCGCGCGCGCGGCCAGCAGGCGGGCCTTGTTGCGCTGGAACTCGGCGTGGAAGCCGGCGAACTTCAGCCCGATGGTGACCGGCTCGGCGTGAATGCCGTGGCTGCGGCCCATGCACGCCAGGTCCTTGTATTCGAACGACCGGCGCTCCAGCGCCGCCAGCAGGGCGTCGATGTCGGCCAGCAGGATGTCGGTGGCCTGGACCAGCTGCACGTTGAGGCAGGTGTCCAGCACGTCCGACGAGGTCATGCCCTGGTGGACGAAGCGCGAATCGGGGCCGATGTGCTCGGCCAGCTCGGTCAGGAAGGCGATGACGTCATGCTTGGTCTCGGCCTCGATGGCGTCGATGCGGGCGATGCGCTCGGGCGTGTACGGCTTGTCGCCGTTGGTCCAGACCGCCTTGGCGGAGTCCTTGGGGATTACGCCCAGCTCGGCCAGCGCGTCGCAAGCGTGCGCCTCGATGCGGTACCAGATGTTGAACTTGTTGGCGGCCTCCCAGATGGCGGTCATCTGGGGGCGGGAATAACGCTGAATCGACATCGACGGGCCTCGAAAGCTGCGGGCGAGCGGAAAGGGGGGTTATGGCAAAAAACCGGCTGGCTTGCAAAGCCATCGACACGTTGGAATAATCAGGCAGGGAATGGGCGCCCAAAGCGTGAGGCAGAACAAGGATGACCGCAACGAGAGGCGGCCTTGAGAGTGTGGCTCTGTTCGAGGACCTGTCGAGCGAAGACTTGGCCGCCATCGCCGAACGCTGCACCTGGCATCGCTTCGCCGTCGGCGAGCAGGTGTTCGATCAGGACACCGATACCCTGGACGTCTACTTCGTCGTCGAGGGAGCGGTGCGCGTGCTGACCGGCAAGGGCGAGCGCGAGGTGGCGTTGGCCGATGTGTTGGCCGGCAATTATTTCGGCGAGCTCGCTGCCATTGACGGACTGAGCCGGTCGGCGCGAGTGATCGCCACCCTCGATTCTTATGTTGCGTCCATGGATAGCTCCGCCTTCCGCGAGGTGCTGGGGGAGCATCCCATTCTGTCGTTGCGCCTGATCGAGCGGCTGGGGCGCATCGTCCGCTCGCTGGATCAACGCGTCACCGACCTGTCCACCGCTACCGAAGCCCAGCGCGTGTGCGGCGAGCTGGTCCGCTTGGCCCAGCCCGATCTCGCTCGCGCCGGCGCCTGGATTATTCCCGATCTGCCCAATCACAAGGAGCTCGCCTCCTGGGTGGGTACGACGCGCGAGACGGTGGCCCAGGCCATCGGCGAATTGGCCCGCGACGGCATCGTGCGGCGGCGCGGCACCAGCCTGGTCATCGCCGACTGGCCGCGGCTGCAATTGCTGGCGCGTGCCTGAGCCTGTCTCCTCCATCGATATGAAATAAAGCGGGGCGGATTACTTGATCCGCCCCTTGCTTTGACTCTTGCCCGCTGTCTGGGTGGGCGGGCGATTCGCCACGCCTCGAAAAGAACTGGCCGGTTGTTGGTCGATTCATTTCATGCGCAAGAGGGTGGCGGTTCCTGCGCGCCGGTTTGCCTCCTTCCCATCGCGTGGGGCTCCCATCTGTGGGGCGACCGCCGGGCGGTGCCTCCCCATGTGGGCGGTCGGAGTGGTTCTGGTTCCCAGGCCGCCTGTGCCCTTTCTTTGACACATCGGAAAGCCGCAGAAACGTGCCAAAAGGCATAAGAGTTTTGCCCCAAAACATATGCAATTTTATCTAATCTTTGTGAAAAGAACTGCGAAATAAAAACCGAACTTCGCGATAAAGTTCGAAAGCAAAACTATTTAACGCGACGAATAAAAATCAGTTCACGATCAATAAAGCGATTGCGCCCATCCGTCGAATTGGGTATATATGCTCTTATGAGATGGACGGCGGGATGGGCGGGGATCGCAAGCATCCAGTCCCGAGTGAACGAACAGCCGGGGCCGTCGAGACACAAAGGAGTGGAAGCCATGTTGACCAATCTGAAGACCATCGCCGCCAAGCTGGCCAATTGCCGCAAGGGCGCCACCGCCATCGAGTATGGCCTGATCGCCGCTCTGATCAGCGTCGTGATCGTTACTGCCGCGACCTCGGTTGGCACCAAGCTGGACAGCACCTTTAATCTGATTGCCACCAGCCTCAAGTAACGAGGTTTTGAGGCCTCGACGGAAAGCGCTTCCCGGGTTATCCGGGAGGCGCTTTCGTGTTTCCGGGGATTGGGTATGGGCACTGTCAGCGTTGTTGCGGCTCAACTGGCCGCCTTGTTGTTTGTCTTGGCTCTGGTCGATGCGTGCATTTCCGACCTGCGCGCGTTCGAAATTCCCGACCGCGACTCTTTCATCATCATTGCCGCTTTCCTCGCTCTGGCGCCTTCGTTGGGCCTTGCCGGGGCAGGTTGGCATTTGCTCGCCGGCGTCGTCGTCTTCGTTGGCGGGGCGGTGCTGTTCGCCCTCAACGTCTGGGGCGGCGGTGACGTCAAGCTGTGCGCTGCCGTGGCCCTGATGACGGGCTTCGGCGGCTTGCCCCGCTTCCTGGTGGTGATGACGCTGGCCGGCGGGGTGGTGGCCCTGGGGGCCTTGGTGGTCTGGCGCCTGCGGCCGGGCCGCGAAAACGCGGGCCATGTGCCCTACGGGCTTGCCATCGCCGCAGGCGGTTTCGATTGGCTGCGGCTGTCACTGGCTAACCTGGCCGGGTGATAGTACCCTGAAAGGGGTAAGGGGATAGAGATGCGACCGATCGCCATAATCCTTGTCGTAGTTGCCATGGTGGCGGCAGGTGCCACCGCGTGGCTGGCCAAGCGCTGGCTTGACGTGCAGGCCGCCCACGCGCCGGTGGAACAGCGGGTCGCCACCCACGAGGTGCTGGTGGTCGCCCGCGACGTGACCATGGGTACGGTGCTGGGCGAGGAAGACCTGCGCTACGACCAGTGGCCGGTCAGCGTGCCGGCGGACCGTTTCGTGGTGCGTAAGGACGGTGACGATCCCAAGAAGCAGTATGTGGGCCAGGTGGCCCGCCGCGCCCTGGCCGAGGGCGAGCCGTTCTCGCCGGCCTCGACGTTCAAGCAGGATGCCGCCGGGCTGCTGGCCGGCGTGCTGTCGCCCGGCATGCGCGCCGTCTCGGTGGCCATAACCTCGGCCAGCGCGGTATCGGGGTTCATCGTTCCCGGCGACCGGGTCGACGTGGTGCTGGCGGCTGATTTCCAGCGCACCGATTCGCAGGTGACTTCCAAGGGCGGTCCCATCGTCCGCTATGCTGCCGAAACCGTGCTGGAAGACGTCAAGGTGCTGGCGGTAGACCAGCAAATGGCCAAGGGCAAGGACGGCGGCGCCATCCAAGGCAAGACCGCCACCCTCGAGGTGACACCGAAACAGGCCGAGGTTCTGACCACCGTGGGCATGTTGGGCCAGTTGTCGCTGGTGCTGCGCGGCCAGACGGTGGAGAGCAAGCCCGAGCCGGTTTCTCCCTACACAAGCGACACCGAGTCCTCGCGCGCCCTCAAGGCTGTCATGGGCGCCAAGCCCAAGGCAGCGCAGGGCGGCGGAACCGGTGTGATCATCAACCGCGCGGGCGCAGTTTCCAGCAAGGGCTTTTGATCATGGGTTCGCGTCTTTTCACCGTCGTCTTGGCCCTGATGCTCGGTTGCGGCCCCGCCTTGGCCGAAACGGCGCCCGAACCGCCGCCGCCGGTGGCCGCTCCCCGCCACATGGTGGTGGGGGTGGGCGTGCCGGTTACCGCCGCGGCGAGCAAGACGGTTCCGGACACGGTTCACCTGGCCTTCAACAAAACGCAGGAGATCATCCTGCCCACTCCGGTGCGCGACGTGGTGGTGGGCAGCCCCGACGTGGTGGACGTGCTGGTGCGCACCCCCACCCAGGTCATGCTGGTCGGACGCGGCGTGGGCCAAAGCGACGTCACCTTCTTCGACCGCGCCGGCCGGGTGATCCGCCGCGCCGCCGTGGACGTGCATATCGATGCCGATACCGTGCGCGAGGTCCTGGGCCAGGTGATGCCCGAGGAAAACAACATCCGCGTCGCCGGGGTGGGCGATTCCCTGTACCTGTCCGGGACCGTGCGCAACGACGGCTCGGCCGCCCAGGCCCGGGCGCTGGCGCGTCGGTTCGTCAAGAACGACGCCAATGTGGTCACCTTGCTCAAGGTATCTTCGGAACAGCAGGTTCTGCTCCAGGTCAAGGTGGCCGAGATGCAGAAGAGCGTTTTGAAGGAATTGGGCGTCAGCCTGGCCACTGGCTCGGGTGGCCTGCCCGGCCGGCTCAACACCATGTTCGCTACCGCCGGCTCCACCGGCCTGACCTCCACCCCGTTCGGCGCAGCGAGTGTCAGCGCGGTGGATTCCGTGGTGGCGACCTTTTCCGCGCTGGAGCGGCAGGGTCTGATTCGCACGCTGGTGGAGCCCAATCTCACCGCCGTGTCGGGCGAGACCGCGAACCTGCTGGCCGGCGGCGAGTTCCCCATCCCCGTGTCCGAGCAGAACAATACCGTCACCTTGCAGTTCAAGCAGTTCGGTGTGTTGTTGAACTTCACGCCGGTGGTGCTGGATCCGGGCCGCATTTCCCTCAAACTGCAGACCGAAGTGTCGGCCATCGACAAGGTCACCGCGCCGGTGAAGATGAACAGCTTCGACATCCCCGGCCTGACCGTTCGGCGCGCGTCGTCGACCGTTGAGATGTCTTCGGGTGGATCCATCATGATCGCCGGCTTGCTGCAGAACGACATCACCACCACCCTGGCCGGCATGCCGGGCATCATGGACGTGCCGATCCTGGGCGCCCTGTTCCGCTCGACCTCTTTCCAGCGCAACGAGACCGAACTGGTGGTGATCGTCTCGGCCTATGTGGTCGAGCCGATGAGGAAACCCCAATACGCCTTGCCCAGCGACGGATTCGCGCCAAGCTCGGATTTGGACCGCATCCTGTTCAATAGCCTGCAAGAAACCTATACCCGGCCGGGTCCGGCAGCTGCCGTCCCTGTCCAGCTCCAGGGCCCCATGGGCTACATCGTGCAATAGGGAAGGCCACGTCCATGACCCTCCGTCCCGTCCTCGCCCTGGTCGCCGTCGCCGGGCTCGCCGCCTGCTCCGAACCGGTCAACATGGCCGATTACGATCCGCACCAGCGTTTTCAGGTGGCGGTGGAAAGCGCCACGGCGACC
>DATJKV010000566.1:0-2679 GCA_035491155.1 Magnetospirillum sp.
GTTGGCGCTGGTAGGACCCTCTAGGCCAACGAACTCGATCCTCTTGCCGGGCTTGCCGCCCAGGCCCTTGGGCGCGCTCTCGCGCGGGGTTTCCTCGGAAATGGAGTTCCACGCTCCGCAGGCCTCGCACTTGCCGGCCCACCGGACGGTGACGGCGCCGCATTCCTGACAGACGAAACGGGTGGCGGATTTGGACAAAGGACGACCCCGACGGCGAAACTGAGGGCGATCCTATGTGGCCGCCTCCTTGGTGGCAAGGTCGCTGGCGGGCAAAGTGAAGGCAATGGCGGTGCCGCCCGTCGCCGTGGGGTCCACCGCGATGGTGCCGCCGTGCATGTCGACGATGCGGCGGCAGATGGTCAATCCGAGGCCGGCGCCGGGGAACTCGCTCGGTCCGTGCAGGCGGCGGAACAGCTCGAACACGGTGGCGGCGTAGCCGGGTTCGATGCCCGTGCCGTTGTCGCGCACGGTGATCCGCCAAAAGGCGCCCGCCGCGTGCGCCGAGATGGCGATGACCAGCGGGGTGCCCAGGCGGCGGAACTTGATGGAATTGTCCAGCAGGTGGCGGAACAGCAGGGCCAGTTGGGTGCGGTCACCCTGGACCTTGGGCAGCGGCCCGGCCTCGATGCGGCCGCCGGCACCGGCCAGGGTGGCGTCCAGGTCGGTACGCAGCTCGGCCAGCACCTCGTCCAGGGCGACAATGGTGAAGGACGAGGCTTGGCCCGCGCGGGCGTAGTCCTGCAGGCCGGCCACCTGGGCCTGCATGCGCCGCGCCGCCGCCTTCAGGAAGCCGAGGAACTCGGCCAGGTCGGCGGAAAGGTGATCGGCCTCGGCCAGGCGCCGCTCCAAGAGCTGGGTGAAGCTGACCACCGCTCGCACCGGTTCCTGGAGGTCGTGGGAGGCGACGAAGGTGAAGCGCTCCAGCTCGGAATTGGCCACCATCAGCCGTTCCAGCGTCATCTCGGACGAACGGCGCGCCGCCTTCAGGGGGCTCACGTCCTCGGTGGCGACGATGACACGGGCCAGTGTGCTGCGCTGGGTCGGCGGTACGTGCCAGTGCAGCGCCACGTCGCGCACGTCGCCGTCCAGGGTGCGCAGCTGCGTCTCCTGGGTCAGGTCCCATACCCCGGCGTGGATGGCCTCCAGCCGCTGACGGAAGGCGTCGAAGGCTGCGGAGGTGAACACGGCGGTGGGGCGCCCCAGCATTTCGTCCCGGCCCGTGGCGCGGTGAAGCGCCAGGGTGGCGTCGTTGACGTCGAGGGTGCGGACCAGGCCGGCGCACCGGCGGACGAAATCGGGATTGGCGGCCAGCCAGGCCGGCACGTCGGCGCCGGTGGGAATCTCCTCCAGTGCCTCGCCCACGGCCGAGTAGTCCTGTTCCCATAGGGGCACCGGCGACGAGGTGAACAGCTCGCGGTAGCGCGCCTCGCCGGCGGCCAGGGCGTCCTGGGCGATGGCGATGTCCTGGTGCATGCGGGTCAATGCCGAGGCCATGTCGGTGAACTCGTCGATGGCCGAAGCTGGGGACGGCTCACGCACCGGGGTGGCAAGGGGGCCGTCGCGCCCCAGGCGACGGGCATAGCCCGAGATGCTGTCCAGGGGGCCGGTGACCAGGGTGTGTACCTGCCAGTACAGCAGGGCGCCAAGCACCAGAAGCAGCAGCATGTTGGCGGCGAGGGTGAAGCCCATCTGGTGCAACGCCGTCTGCTCCAGCGTTTCCAGTCCGGCGATCACCACCAACCGGCCCAGAGGCACCGGCCTGTCGGCATAGTCGCGAACCAGCTCCCACGATTGTTCCAACGGCTGGAGTGCCGGATGGCCAGCCTTGGCGAGGATGGTTCCGTCGGGGGCGATCACCTCGACCTGGGCGATGCCCTCCAGGCCTTGCATGCCCTCCGCCAGGATGGCCAGGCGGTCGCGGTCGTCCAGCCAGGCGTTTTCGCGCACGCTGGGCAGGTAGCTGGTCTGAATCTCGTCCAGTCGAGCGTGCAGGCCGGCCAGGTCGCGGCGGTATTCCAGGGTGTACTGCACCAGCGCCGTCAGTGCCGCCAGGACAACGCCGATCACCGCTAGCCGGGAGGCGAGGCGGTGGGCAACGGGGCGGCGGGGTAGGCTGTTGTGCATGACCGGGCCTGCGGTCACTTGACGTTCCGCCCACGCGCGAGCACCTGCGCCATGATCGCCTTGTCGCGCCCTTCCGCCTTCATGGCGGCCAACTCGATGGCGATGCGCGGCACCAGGGCGGCATGTTTACGGTGGACGTACATGTACATGGGCGTGCTGACCAGAGGCGGCTCCTGGATGGCAAGCTCGACGCCCTGTTCGCGCGCCTGCCACACGGCCTGCCAGCGCTCGTGCAAAATCACTTCCAGCCGGCCCGATTTGAGCAGGCCGAACAGTTGCTTCGAGTCCTTGGCGATGGTCAGGTCCTGGATGGGCGGCAGGTTATGCTCGAAAATCTGCCATCCCAGGATGTAGCCCACCGCATGGCCCGGCAGGTCCGCCCAGCTGCGAATCCGCGGTTTCGTACCGACGGTGCCCGCCACGAAGTCGTTCATGAAGATGGGCTCGGGCACCCGCACCAGGTTGGGATATTCCTTCTCCAGCCCGGCGATGCGCGCGGCAAGGCCGTCGTCCACCCCCTCGTTGGCCAGGGCCAGGGCGCGGGCGGCGGCGGGA
>DATJKV010000567.1:0-1902 GCA_035491155.1 Magnetospirillum sp.
CGTCGCCGTGCTGGGGCTGACCTTCAAGCCCGACACCGACGATTTGCGCGAGTCCCCCGGCCTCAAGCTGGTCGAGCGGCTGCGCCGGCGCGGCGCCGAGGTGCGCGCCCACGACCCCCTGCCCCAGGCGCGCGAGCGGGCCCGCGCCATGGGCTTCGAGGTCTGCGACCAGGCGGATGAGGCGCTGGAGGGCGCCGATGGTGCCATCATCGCCACCGCCTGGCCGCATTACCGCGCCCTCGACTGGTCCCGCCGGGACCGGCTGGTGGTGCTGGACGGACGTTCGGTTCTGGACGGGCTGGAGCTGCCGCCCGCCATCCGGGTGGTCCGCATCGGACTGGGCCCCGACGCCCCCCATTCACCATAGGAGAACGCATGATCACCGAGATCATCCGCGAAGATGCGCGTGGCGTGGTCCACCGCCTCGGCCGCATGCTGGAGCCGCTGGCGGGCAGCCGGGTGCTGGTCACCGGTGCCGCGGGATTCCTGGGCGCCTTCTTCCTTGACGTGCTGGACGCCTTCAACGAGCGCCATCGGGACAAGCCTGCCCAGGTGGTGGCCTTGGATACCTTTCTGGTGGGCCCGCCCGAGCGCATTTCGCACCTGCTCGGCCGCCCCTGGCTGACGTTGCGGACCGCCGACGTCTCGCGCCCCGAGGAGGTGCAGGGCCACTGGGACTGGATCATCCACGCCGCCTCCATCGGCTCGCCCTCCATCTACCGCTCCAACCCGCTGCTGGTGATCGCCGCCAACGTGCAGGGCACCTGGAACCTGCTGGAGGCGGCGCGCAAGGCGCGCGGCATGCTGTCGTTCTCATCGTCCGAGGTCTACGGCGACCCGGCGGTGGTGCCCACGCCCGAGACCTATTGGGGCAACGTCAACTTCACCGGCCCGCGCGCCTGCTACGACGAGAGCAAGCGCCTGGGCGAAACCCTGTGCGCCACGTACTTCCGCCTGCACCGCGTGCCGGTGAAGGTAATCCGGCCGTTCAATGTCTACGGCCCCGGCCAACGCCTGGATGACGGACGCATCATCCCCGACCTGCTGCGCGCCGCGCTGGCCGGCGGCCCACTGGTGCTGTTCTCGGACGGCGGCGCCACCCGCTCGTTCTGCTACGTTTCGGATTTCACCGAGGCCTGCATGATGCTGCTGATGATGCCGGAAGCCGACGGCGAGGCCTTCAACGTGGGCAACGCCGAGGAGGTGTCCATCGCCACCGCCGCCCGCACCATGGCCGAGGTGGCCGGGCACCCGCCGCTGCCGGTGCTGTTCGAGACCAGCGCCGAGGCCGCCTATCTGGTGGACAATCCCCAGCGGCGCTGCCCCGACCTCGCCAAACTGCACCGCATGACCGGCTTCACCGCCCGCACCCCCCTGCGGGAGGGGCTGAGCCGGTCGCTTGCCTCGTACCGCGAGGAGCGCGATCCGCTGCGGCGGGCCCGGGCGGGGGAATAAGGCCATGCTCACCCTCGGCCTCGACCTCAAGGCAGCGCAGCCGCTGCGGCTGCTCTGCCTGGGCGCCCATTGCGACGACATCGAGATCGGCTGTGGCGCCACCATTCTGAAGCTGCTGGAGCGCCACCCCGGCTCCAAGGTGCGCTGGGTGGTATTCACCGGATCCAGCCTGCGTCAGGCCGAGGCGAGGGCCGCCGCCGAGCGTTTCCTGGCCGGGGCGGAAGAGGTGCGGGTGGACCTGCTGTCCTTCCGTGAAAGCTTCCTGCCCCAGGCTTGGGGCGCGGTGAAGGAGGAGTTCGAGCGCCTGAAGGCCGAATTCCCCCCTTCCCTCGTCCTGACCCACTCCACCACCGACCATCATCAGGATCACCGCGTGGTGGCGGAACTGACGTGGAATACCTTCCGCGACCACCTGGTGCTGGAATACGAAATTCCGAAATACGAGGG
>DATJKV010000568.1:0-6698 GCA_035491155.1 Magnetospirillum sp.
CACCATCGTCGTCTGTACCGACCAATCCGTCACCTGGGAGTGCCTGCGCCGCCTCGCCGCTCCCAACGGCATCTGGCTGGAACGGGTCAGCCGGCTGGAGGATTTGTCCGGGCGCGAAGGACTGGCGGTGGACGCGGTGGTGGTGGACGATCGCTTCCTCTCCATCATCGACACGATGGAGCGCTCGGCGCGGCGCTATTCCCCGGTGTTCCACAACAGCGTGTTCATGACCGCCGGCGAGGCGCTGAACGCCCTGTGGAACGGCCCGCTGGGCGACGCCCGGGGCTGCTCGCCGGTAGAGCTGGCGGTGTGGGTGGAAGAGACGCGGGCTGTCGCCTGATCTACCCGACGAATTCCTCGTCCCGGTACCCTTGCGCATAGAGCAGCACCGTCAGATCGCCGTGGTCCACCCGGACGCGGGCCTCGGCCGCCACCACCGGCTTGGCATGGTAGGCGACGCCCAGGCCGGCGGCGCGGATCATGTCCAAATCGTTGGCGCCATCGCCCACAGCCACCGCCAGGGACAGCGGAATTTGGCGCTCGCCGGCGGTGCCGATCAGGGTGGACAGCTTAGTCTCGCGGCCGAGAATGGGGTCCTCGACGCCGGCCAGCTTGCCCTTCTTGAAGATGAAGCGGTTGCCCAGATCCACGTCGAAGCCGCAGGCCTCGCGCACGCGGGCAGTGAAATAGGTGAAGCCGCCCGATACCAGCACCGCATAGGCGCCGTTGGCCTTCATGGTCCGCACCAACTGGACCGCGCCGGGCATCAGCTGGGTGCGCTCCCACGTTTCGGCCAGGGCACTTTCCGGTAGGCCGTCCAGCAGGCCGATGCGCTCGCGGAGCGCATCCTCGAACACCAGTTCGCCATTCATGGCCCGCGCGGTGATGGCGGCAATCTTGTCCTTGATGCCGGCATACTCGGCCAGCTCATCCAGGGTCTCGCCGATCACCATGGTGGAATCCATGTCGGCCACCAGCAGCTGCTTGCGCCGCCCCTCGGCCTTCTGTGCCACCACGTCCACCTTGAGGTCGGCCAGGCGCTGGCGGGCGGCAGCGTCGGCCTGCTCGGGGGCGAGATGGCCGAACTTGAGGTCGGCGACCCGGCCGGGCGACAGCCAGTCGGGCATGCCCACGTCCGCCCCCAGCCCTTTCAGCGCGGCGCGCACGTCGGCCACCAGATCGTCTTCGAGGGCGACGCCAGCGGCGCCAATCAGGGTCAACACGTTTTCCATGACAGGCGCTCTTTACCGATGATGAGGCGGACGCGCCTCTTTACGGTGCCCCGGGGGCACTTGGCAAGGGGAAGCCGCTCGTCAAACGCCGCTTCCTTTGCTAAGGAAAAATCACCACCAAGGGCACCAAGGGCTCTAAGATGGCACAGCAGATGGACATTTTAGACGCACTCGGACGCGTCATCGTGGATAGCGCCGTTAAGGTTCACAAGACGCTGGGCCCTGGGCTGCTCGAATCGGTCTATTGCCTCGCCCATGAGCTGAAAAAGCGCGCCATTCCGGTCAAGCAACAGCTCTCACTCCCCGTTTATTATGACGGCGAACGCATTGACGGTGGTTTACGGCTGGATTTGCTGGTGGACGACAGCGTCATCGTCGAAATCAAAGCAGTGGAAAAGTCCAATCCCATTCATCAAGCCCAGCTCCACACCTATCTTAAGCTGACTGGCCTGCGCCTGGGCTATCTCATCAATTTTAACGTCCGGCTCATGACGGACGGCATCCAGCGGTATTCGCTGTGACGCTTCCGCCCGCTCCCCCCTCTTGGCGCCCTTGGAGCCCTTGGTGGTAAATTCCAATCCTCTCCCCCCTGCCATCGTCATCGCCGGCCCCACCGCCTCGGGCAAGTCGGGCATGGCCCTGGCCATTGCCCGCGAGTTCGACGGCGTGGTGGTCAATGCCGATTCCATGCAGGTCTACGACGTGCTGCGCGTGGTCACCGCGCGGCCCGGCCCCGAAGACGAGGCATTGGCGCCGCATAAGGTCTATGGCGTGCTGTCGCCTTCCGTCGCCTGCTCGGCGGCCTTGTGGAAGGATTTGGCGGCGGCGGCCATGGAAGAAGCGTGGGCGGCAGGCAAGCTGCCGGTGGTGGTGGGCGGCACCGGGCTGTACCTGCGCACGCTGATACATGGCATTTCGCCCATCCCCGACATCCCTGAGAATATCCGCGCCGAAGCCCGCGCGCGCCTGGAGCGCCTGGGCAACGCCGCCTTCCATGCCGAGCTGGCGGCACGCGACCCGGTGATGGCGGCGCGGCTCGACCCCAGCAACAGCCAAAGGCTGGTGCGGGCCCGGGAGGTGATCGAGGCCACCGGTCGTTCCCTGGCCGAGTGGCAGGCCGAGCCCATGGAAGGCGCGGTTCCGGCCCGCTACCTCACCTTCGCGCTGCTGCCGCCCCGCCAGCCGCTCTACGATGCCATCGACCGCCGCTTCCGCCTGATGATGAACCAGGGCGCGGAAGAGGAGGTGCGCCAATTGCTCACCATGAAGCTGGACGCGGCACTGCCCGCCATGAAGGCCTTGGGCGTGCCCGAGATCGCCGCCTATCTGGCGGGCGATATAGACCGTGAGGAGGCCATCGCCCGCGCCTCGACCGCCAGCCGCAATTACGCCAAGCGCCAGCTGACCTGGTTCAAACACCAGCTTGTGACCCCAGAGGTGCTCTCTGCGCAATTTTCGGAAAGCCTTACCCAAATAATCTTTCCGTTTATTCGCCGGTTTCTATTGACCGAGGCACCGTGAGGGGCTAGTTTGTGCCGCTCGCGCCACCCCCTGGCCCGCGCACATGCTCGCGCGTACACGCACGGGGGCGGCCCGAACGCAATAGGAAAGGGTGCATAGATATGGCACAGGACACGTTGAACGGAGCTGAAATCCTCTTGAAGGCCCTGGTCGACCAGGGCGTCGAGGTAATTTTCGGTTATCCGGGCGGCGCCGTACTGCCGATCTATGACGAGCTGTTCAAGCAGAACCGACTGCGCCACATCCTGGTCCGCCACGAGCAAGCCGCCGTGCACGCCGCCGAGGGCTATGCCCGCTCGACCGGCAAGGTCGGCTGCGTGCTGGTCACCTCGGGCCCCGGCGCCACCAACACCATCACCGGCCTGGCCGACGCGCTGATGGATTCGATCCCGTTGGTGTGCATCACCGGCCAAGTCCCCACCAGCCTGATCGGCAACGACGCCTTCCAGGAAGCCGACATCACCGGCATCACCCGGCCGTGCACCAAGCACAACTACTTGGTCAAGGACGTGGACAACCTGGCCAAGACCGTGCACGAGGCCTTCCATGTGGCCCGTTCCGGCCGTCCGGGCCCGGTGCTGGTCGACCTGCCCAAGGACGTGGTCCAGAGCAAGGGCGAGTATCTGCCGCCGTCGCGGGTGAAGTCGAAGTACAAGCCGCAGGTCAAGGGCGACCTCCGGGCCATCGAGGCCGCCGTCGAGATGATCTCGAAGGCCAAGCGCCCGATTGTCTATGTGGGTGGCGGCGTCATCAACTCGGGTCCGGCTGCCTGCCAATTGCTGACCCAGTTCGTGCGCATGGCCGGCTTCCCCTGCACCCAGACCCTGATGGGCCTGGGTGCCTATCCCGGCTCGGACCCGCTGAGCCTGGGCATGCTGGGCATGCACGGCACCTACGAAGCCAACCTGGCCATGCACGGCTCGGACCTCATCATCAACGTGGGCGCCCGCTTCGACGACCGCGTCACCGGCCGCCTCAACGCCTTTGCGCCGAACGCCAAGAAGATCCACATCGACGTGGACCCCAGCTCCATCAACAAGAACGTGATGGTGGACCTGGCCGTGGTGGGCGATGCCGCGCACATCCTTGAGGACCTGATCAAGGTGTGGAAGGCCAAGCAGATCCGCCTCGACGACAAGGCGCTGAAGCAGTGGTGGGCGGAGATCGAGACCTGGCGGGCGCGCAACTGCCTGCACTTTGAGAACTCGAACAAGATCATCAAGCCGCAATACGCCATCCAGCGTCTGTACGAGCTGACCAAGCACCGCAACCCGTACATCACCACCGAGGTGGGCCAGCACCAGATGTGGGCTGCCCAGCACTTCAAGTTCGAGCAGCCGAACCACTGGATGACCTCGGGCGGCCTGGGCACCATGGGCTATGGCCTGCCCGCCGCCATGGGCGTACAGACCGCGCACCCCGACGCCCTGGTCATCGACATCTCGGGCGAATCGTCGGTGCAGATGAACATCCAGGAGATGGCCACCCTGTGCCAGCATCGCCTGCCGGTGAAGGTGTTCATCCTGAACAACCAGTACATGGGCATGGTGCGCCAGTGGCAGGAGCTGATCCACGGCGGCCGCTATTCCGAGTCCCACATGCACACGCATCCGGACTTCGTGAAGCTGGCCGACGCCTTCGGCGCCGTCGGCCTGCGCGCCGAGAAGCCCAGCGAGTTGGACGACCTGATCAAGGAGATGATCGCGGTGGACCGCCCGGTCATCGCCGATGTCCGCACCGACGCCTCGGAAAACTGCTTCCCCATGATCATGCCCGGCATGGCCCATAACGAAATGGTGCTTGGCCCGGAGGACCGGTCGCTGGACAAGCCCGGCTCCGAGCAGGATGGCATGGTTCTGGTTTAAGACGGGGAGAACACCAAGTGACGCACATTCAAGAAGCCATCGAGCGCCACACCATCGCCGTCCTGGTGGACAACGAGTCCGGTGTGCTGGCCCGCGTCATCGGCCTGTTCTCGGGCCGTGGCTACAACATCGAAAGCCTGACCGTGGCCGAGGTGGACCCGCGCGAGCAGCTCTCGCGCATCACCATCGTCACCACCGGCACCAAGATGATCGTCGAGCAGATCAAAAACCAGCTGCGCCGCATTGTACCGGTTCACAAGGTCAGCGACCTGACCATCGAAGGCGCCCATGTCAGCCGTGAACTGGCCCTGGTCAAGGTGGCCGGCACCGGCGAGAAGCGGGTGGAAAGCCTGCGCATCGCCGACATCTTCCGCGCCAACGTCATCGACGCCACCAACGAATCCTTCGTGTTCGAGGTGGTGGGCGCCACCGACAAGGTGGACGCCTTCATCAAGCTGATGGAGCCGCTGGGTTTGGTGGATGTGTCGCGCACCGGCGTCGTCGCCATTGCGCGCGGCGCCAATCCGCTGTAATCCCTTCGGGAAATTTTTGAGCCTGGCGCGAGCTGCCGGGCAGCACGAGAAGGAAGAGTTCGATGCGCGTCTATTACGATCGGGATGCCGACGTCAATCTGATCAAGGGCAAGAAGGTTGCCATCATCGGCTACGGTTCCCAGGGCCACGCCCATGCGCTGAACCTGCGTGATTCCGGCGCCAAGGAAGTGGCCGTTGGCCTGCGTCCCGGTTCGGCCACCGTCAAGAAGGCCGAGGGCGAAGGCCTGAAGGTCCTGTCGCCGGCCGAGGCCGCCAAGTGGGCCGACGTGGTCATGATGCTGACCCCCGACGAGCTGCAGGCCGAAATCTACTACCGCGACCTGGCCCCGAACCTGAAGCAGGGCGCTGCCCTGGTGTTCGCCCACGGCCTGAACATCCACTTCGGCCTGATCGAAGCCCGCGCCGACCTGGACGTCTTCATGGTCGCCCCCAAGGGCCCCGGCCACACCGTCCGCGGCGAATACCAGAAGGGCGGCGGTGTCCCCTGCCTGGTGGCCGTGGCCCAGAACGCCACCGGCAACGCCCTTGAGATCGCCCTGTCCTACGCCTCCGCCATCGGCGGCGGCCGTTCGGGCATCATCGAGACCACCTTCCGCGAGGAATGCGAGACCGACCTGTTCGGCGAGCAGGTGGTGCTGTGCGGCGGCCTGACCAAGCTGATCCAGTACGGCTTCGAGACCCTGGTCGAGGCGGGCTACGCCCCCGAGATGGCCTATTTCGAGTGCCTGCACGAAGTGAAGCTGATCGTCGACCTGATCTATGAAGGCGGCATCGCCAACATGCGCTACTCGATCTCGAACACCGCCGAGTACGGCGACTACGTGACCGGCCCGCGCATCGTCACCGAAGAGACCAAGGCCGAGATGAAGCGCGTGCTGGAAGACATCCAGTCGGGCCGCTTCGTCCGCGATTGGATGCTGGAGTGCAAGGCCGGCCAGCCGTCCTTCAAGGCTACCCGCCGCATCCAGTCCGAGCACGCCATCGAGCAGGTGGGCGAGCGCCTGCGCGGCATGATGCCGTGGATCGCCAAGAACAAGCTGGTGGACAAGGCCAAGAACTAAGGCCGGTTCATAAGCGACGAAAAAGCCCCGGAAGGAAACTTCCGGGGCTTTTTTCATGCCTCTCCGCCAGAGCGGGAATTGAGGGAGCCATGACCGAGCGGCCGGGCGGCCGCACCACCAATGGCCCCACTAAGGAACGCAACCCCGTCCACGTTCATCTGTTGCCCATGCAATGGACAAGTGCCCTCTTCCAGCACCGTGTCCCCGGCCCCCTCACCCGGCCCTTCGGGCCACCCTCTCCCGCCCGTGCGGAGCACGGCTTTATTGAATATGCCGGCGAAGCCGGCGGGCGGGAGAGGGGAAAATGGACCGCATCGCATGCACAACGAACCGCCCGAGCCCTGGCCCGCTTTGCCCTACCCCGCGTGGGCCGACACCTGCGACACCCTGCACCTGTGGACCCAGGTGGTGGGCAAGGTGCGCCTCGCCCTGGCGCCGTGGGTCAATCACTGCTGGCAGGTGCCG
>DATJKV010000569.1:0-2799 GCA_035491155.1 Magnetospirillum sp.
GCCTCGCCCAGCTTTTCCTGGCTCATGCCCAGCAGGGTGCGGCGCAGGCGCACGCGCGCGCCCACATGCACGTCCACCGGGTTCGGCTTGCCGGACGGCGTACGGCCGCGGCTGGAATGACGACGAGAAGGCTTTTCGGAAAATTTCGCGGTAGCAGTCATAGTAAATTCCCGTAGCACAACGCCCCGGTTGCACTTTGCCATGGCCAGACCAAAAAAGGCAACTACTTGTTGTGAAGCGAATATCTGCTATCCGGGCCTATACCCAAGGTGAAGGGCGTCTACGCCTGCAGAGAGCGACATTTTTGGGTACTCGCAAAAATTGACTTAGACAATCTTCTAAGATGCGACCGATTCGCAAATAATTCACGCAGAGAGCGCAGGTAAACATTGAAAGCGACTTGCAGGAATCTAAGCCCGGAGCCTATGCTTCGGTCTATCGGCTAGTTATGCCTAATCGGATGACATATGTCCTTCGGTTGAGATTCAACATCGGACGAGACGAAATGGCGAAGCGCAAACTTGTCACGGTTGATGGTAACGAGGCGTGCGCCTCGGTGGCTTATCGGGTGTCGGAGGTAGCAGCGATCTACCCCATCACCCCCTCATCCACCATGGGCGAACTGGCCGACCAGTGGGCAGCCGAGAAGAAGACCAACCTGTGGGGCTCGATCCTCGACGTCATCGAGATGCAGCACGAAGGCGGCGCCGCCGGCGCCGTACACGGCGCGCTCCAGGCGGGCGCCCTGGCGACCACCTTCACGGCGTCGCAGGGCCTGCTGCTGATGATCCCCAACATGTACAAGATCGCCGGCGAGCTGACCTCGTTCACCATGCATGTGACGGCGCGCACCATCGCCACCCACGCGCTGTCCATCTTCGGTGACCATTCCGACGTGATGGCCTGCCGCCAGACCGGCTTCGCCATGCTGGCCGCCGCCAGCGTGCAAGAAGCCCATGACATGGCCGCCATCTCCCACGCCTCGACGCTAAAGGCGCGGGTGCCGTTCCTGCACTTCTTCGATGGCTTCCGCACCTCGCACGAGGTGGCCAAGATCGAGGAACTGACCGACGCCGACCTGCGCTCGCTGTTGGACGAGGAATTGATCCAGGCCCATCGCCACCGGGCGCTGTCGCCGGATCATCCGGTGCTGCGCGGCTCGTCGGCCAATCCCGATACCTTCTTCCAGGCCCAGGAAGCGCGCAATCCCTGGTACCAGGCCTGTCCCGGCATCGTCCAGGAGACCATGGACGCCTTCGCCAAGCTGACCGGGCGCGCCTACAAGCTGTTCGACTATCACGGTGCGCCGGACGCCGAGCGCGTCATCATCATCATGGGCTCGGGCGCCGACACCGTGCACGAGACGGTGGACCATCTGAACAGCCAGGGCGCCAAGCTGGGCGTCGTCAAGGTGCGTCTGTTCCGGCCGTTCTCGGTGGACGCGCTGGTGGCCGCCCTGCCGCCGAGCGTACGCGCCATCGCCGTGCTGGACCGCACCAAGGAAGCCGGCGCCATCGGCGAGCCGCTGTACCTGGACATCGTCGCCGCCCTGGCCGAGGCCAAGGCGCAAGGCCAGCGCCCCACCGCCACCGATCCGGTGGTCATCGGCGGCCGCTATGGGCTGGCCAGCAAGGAATTCAATCCGGGCATGGTCAAGGCGGTGTTCGACGAACTGGCCAAGGCCAAGCCGCGCCACCACTTCACCGTCGGCATCAAGGACGACGTCACCGGCCTGTCGCTGGAGGTGGACCCGCACTTCCACCTGCCGCACGGCCCCGTCAAGCGCGCCCTGTTCTTCGGCCTGGGTGCCGACGGCACGGTGGGCGCCAACAAGAACTCCATCAAGATCATCGCCGAGCAGGCCGGCTTCCACGGCCAGGGCTACTTCGTCTACGATTCCAAGAAGTCGGGCGCGGTGACCATCTCGCACCTGCGCTTCTCGCCCCAGCCCATCCGCAGCGCCTACCTGCTGGACGAGGCCGATTTCGTGGCCTGCCATCACTTCGTCTTCCTGGACAAGTACGACGTGCTGGAGCAGGCCGCCCACGGCGCCACCTTCCTGCTGAACGCCCCCTACCCGGCGGCCGAGCTGTGGCAGCACCTGCCGCGCGAGGTCCAGCAGGTGATCATCGACAAGCAGATCAAGGTCTACACCATCGACGCCCGCAAGGTGGCGATGGCGGCCGGCATGGGCCAACGCATCAACACCATCATGCAGACCTGCTTCTTCGCCCTGTCCGAGGTGCTGCCGCGCGACGAGGCGATCAAGCACATCAAGAAGGCCATCGAGAAGACCTACGGCCGCAAGTCGGAAAAGCTGGTGGCCAAGAACTTCGCCGCCGTGGACCAGTCGCTGGAACACCTGGAGCGCGTCGAGATCCCGGCCACCGTCAGCTCGACCCGCACCCGCCAGGCTTTGGTGCCCGAGCACGCCCCCGACTTCGTCCAGCGCGTCACCGCGGTGATGCTGGCCAACAAGGGTGACTTGCTGCCGGTGTCGGCCTTCCCGCCGGACGGCACCTGGCCCACCGGCACCGCGCAGTTCGAACGCCGCAACATCGCCGCCGAACTGCCGGTGTGGGATGCGTCCCTGTGCATCCAGTGCAACAAGTGCACCATGGTCTGCCCGCACGCCGCCATCCGCGCCAAGCTGGCCGACCCGGCGGCGCTGGGCACCGCCCCCGGTTCGCTGAAGCACACCCCTTACAAGGGCACCGAGATGAAGGGTGCCGAGTACCTGCTGCAGGTGGCGCCCGAGGATTGTACCGGCTGCACCCTGTGCGCCATGGTCTGTCCCGG
>DATJKV010000570.1:0-10417 GCA_035491155.1 Magnetospirillum sp.
CCGCAAGTTCCTGTCGCTGCTGATGATCGACATCGACTTCTTCAAGCAGTTCAACGACACCCACGGCCACATGCTGGGTGACCAGGTGCTGCGGCTGGTGGCGCGCACCATCTCGGACAGCATCAAGGGCAAGGACACCGCCGCCCGTTACGGCGGCGAGGAATTCGCCATCATCCTGCCCGACACCCGGCTGAAGGATGCCGTCGCGGTGGCCGAGAACGTGCGCCAGGTGGTGGCGGGCCGCAAGGTGCTGAACCGCCGCACCGGCCAGGTGCTGGGCCAGGTGACGTTGTCCGTCGGTGTCGCCGAGTACGAGTTCGGCGAGACCCTGGGCGCCTTCGTCCATCGTGCCGACGAGGCGCTGTACCTGTCCAAGCGCCAGGGCCGTAACCGGGTCACCAGCCAGGACGAGCTGACCCATACCAACCAGTTGGATTTCGGCGAAGATTGACCGCCAACTTCGTCGCTATCGACTTTGAAACGGCCGACAATGGCCGCGACAGCGCCTGTTCGGTCGCGCTGGTGCTGGTGGAGGAGGGGCGCATCGTCGAGCGCGTCAGCCGCCTGATCCGGCCGCCCAGGACGCGCATGCTGTTCACCCATATCCACGGCATCTCCTATGCCGACGTGGCCCAGTCACCCGACTTCGCCGAAATCTGGCTGGAATTGGCGCCGCTTCTGCGTGCGGCCGATTTCCTCGCCGCCCACAACGCGCCCTTCGACCGCGGCGTGCTGGGAGGTTGCTGCGCCGCCTATGGATTGTCGGTGCCGCCGCTGCCCTTCCTGTGCACGGTCCAGCTGGCCCGTGAGCTGTGGAACCTAAGGCCCACCAAGCTGCCCGACGTCTGCCGCTTCCTCGGCCTAACCCTCAAGCACCACGACGCCCTCTCCGACGCCACCGCCTGCGCCAATATCGTGCTGGCGGCGGTGGAACAGGGCTACGACCTGGGACGGCGAGTAAAGGGACTGGTGCGGGGATAGCTGCTCAACCGTTGATGTTGAGCCGGGCGGCCGCGCGCGCTACGGTGTGTGTCGCAACCACTTGGGGGATGTGATGCGCAGGATCGTGGTGCGCAAACTCGTAGTTGGTGCCGCCTTGGCGGTTCTCACCGTCACCACGCCGGCCGCTGCCGACGGCAAGCTGGACAAGGTCTTCCACCTGCTGGAGGTGAATGGCGCCCGTCAGGGCATCCTGACGCTTACCAACCAGTTGCTGCAGTCGCCCGATTCGCCGTTCAACAAGCCCGATCCCCGACTGTCCGAGGACATGCGCAAGGCCATCCGCGACGGCTTTGTGGAGGAGCTTCAGGCCAACTGGTCGGCGGTGCTGCTGGAGATCGCCGTCGCCCTGGAAGGGGCGCTGAGCGAGGACGACGTGGACGCGGCCATCGCCTTCTTCTCCACCCCCTCCGGCACCCATTACGCCCAGGCCCTCAACGGCCCGCAGCAGCAACAGCAGATCGGCCAGGCGGTGAAGGCGTTCCTGACCTCGCCGCAGTTCATGCAACGGGTGATGACCCGTGCCTTCGCCAAGCTGAAGTACCAGCCCGGCGGCCAGTTGCCGGCGCCGAACTGAAGGCCTACCACCCCATCCACTGCCCGCCCCACAGCCAGGCTACGGCCAGCGCCATGGTGGCGAGCGTCATGGGGATGCCTGAGCGGGCAAAGTCGAGGAAACGCAATTTGACCCCGGTCCGCGAGGCCCGTTCGGCGACGATGATGTTGGCGAGGCTTCCGGTCAGCAGCAGGTTGCCGGCCAGCGTCGACAGCAGCGCCATGCCGTAGAGCGGCCCGGGCTCGGCGATGGGCCACACCGACAGGATCAGCATGGTGGCCGGCACGTTGCCGATGGTGTTGCTGGCGGCCAGCATCAGGGGCGTCATGACCGACAACCGGTGGGGCATCCATCCCGATTCCGCCAGCCACTCGGCCCCCTGGCCGGCAAAGACGGTGCCCGAGAACGCGTCGGTGATGACGAACAGGCAGGCGAACAGCACCAGCAGGTGCCAGTCCACCGCGCCGATCATGTCGCGGCTGGCCAGCCGGCGGCTCATCAGCAGGAAGGCGGCGATGACCAGCGCGCCGATCTCGCGCGGCAGGTCAGTGGCGAACAGGACCAGCAGGAAGACGATGGCGGCGACGCCCTTGCCGGTCTGCCAGGCATTGGGCCGGGGCAGGGGTTGGGGCACGATGGCGGTGGGTTCGGCCTCCAACTGCCGGCGCCATACCAGCACCACGGCGCCGTAGACCAGCGCCAGCGACAGCAGACCGGGCACGCCGCAGGCCAGCAGGAAGCGCCAGAAATCCAGGCCGCCCACCTGGCCGATCAGGATGTTCTGCGGGTTGCCGATGATGGTCATGGCGCTGCCCGCGTTGGCGCCGCCGGCCAGCCCCAGCAGGAAGGGCCGCGCGTCCAGGCCGCGCCGGGTGACGCCCTCGGCGACGATGGGCGTCATGGCGAACACCACGATATCGTTGGCCAGAATCGCCGACAGCCCGCCCGCCACCGCGATGGTCAGCGCCAACAGCCGGCGCGAATCGCCCGGCGCCGCCGCCACCCGCGCCGCCACGGCGGAGTAGAAGCCGGCCTCCTGGAACTGGCTGGACACGATCATCAGGGCGAACAGCAGCAGTAGCGTCGGCATGTTGATGGCGGTGCCGGCATGCTCCAGATCCACCGCCCCAGCCGCCAGCAGTGCCACCAGCCCCAAAAGCGCGATGCCGGTTCGGTCCAGCCTCAATCCCGGCACGCGGCCCAAGGCCATGCCGGCATAGGTGAACAGGAAGACGGAAAGGACGAGCGAATCCATGGGCGGGACATTACACGCGTTTGGCGCCCCTGTCCTGCGGTCGGTTTCGGACTAGGCGGGGTGAAATGTTCCCACTATATTCTCGCCCATGTCCGATCCCTTCGCCCTCGACGATGATATCCCAGACCCGTTCCAGCCGGTGTCGCCGCGCAAACCCTCCGGCCCCGTCGAGGTGCCGGCCGACGCCTCCTGGCTGGTGGGGCTGAACCCCGAGCAGCACCAAGCGGTGACCACCACCGATGGTCCGGTTCTGGTGCTGTCGGGCGCCGGCACCGGCAAGACCAAGGTGCTGACCGCGCGGTTGGCCCATATCCTCGCCTCGCATCGCGCCCAGCCGTGGCAGATCCTGGCGGTGACCTTCACCAACAAGGCCGCGCGCGAGATGAAGGAGCGCGTTGCCGGCCTGATCGGTCCGGTGGCCGAGGGCGTCTGGCTGGGCACCTTCCATGCCCTGTGCGTGCGCATCCTGCGCCGCCACGCCGAGGCGGTGGGGCTGAAATCCAACTTCACCATCCTGGATTCCGACGACCAGCTGCGCCTGCTGAAGCAGGTGATGGAAGCCGAGCACGTCGACAGCAAGAAATGGCCGGCCCAGGCGCTGATGGGCACCATCCAGCGCTGGAAGGATTTGGGCCTCACGCCCCAGAAGCTGACCGCCGAACATGCCTCGGACATGGCCGGCGGCCGGGCGCAGGAGCTGTATGTCCAGTACCAGCAGCGCCTGTTGTCCCTGAACGCCTGCGACTTCGGCGACCTGCTGCTGCACAACCTGACCCTGTTCCTGACCCAGCCGGAAATCCTGGCCGAGTATCAGCGCCAGTTCCGCTATCTGCTGGTGGACGAGTACCAGGACACCAACATCGCCCAGTACCTGTGGCTGCGCCTGCTGGCCCAATCCCACAAGAACATCTGCTGCGTCGGCGACGACGACCAGTCCATCTATTCCTGGCGCGGCGCCGAGGTGGGCAACATCCTGCGCTTCGAGCGCGACTACCCCGGCACCCGGGTAATCAAGCTGGAGAGCAACTACCGCTCGACCCCACACATCCTGGCCGCCGCCTCCGGCCTGATCGCCAACAACGCCGGTCGCCTGGGCAAGACGCTGCGCCCCGGCATCGAGCACGAACGTTCGGCCATCGAGAAGGTGCGGGTCCGGGGCGTGTGGGACGGCCCCGAGGAAGCCCGCGTGGTGGTCGAGGAAATCGAGGCGTTGCAGCGCCAGGGCGACAGCCTGGCCACCATGGCCATCCTGGTGCGCGCCGGCTTCCAGACCCGCGAGTTCGAAGAACGCCTGATCACCACCGGCGTGCCCTACCGCGTCATCGGCGGCCCGCGTTTCTACGAGCGCGCCGAAATCCGCGACGCCATGGCCTATCTCCGTCTGGTGGTGTCGCCCGACGATGGCCTGGCGTTCGAGCGCATCGTCAATACGCCCAAGCGCGGCCTGGGCGATGCCGCGTTGCAGGTGGTGCACACCACCGCCCGCGCCCGCTCGCTGCCCTTGTTCGAGGCGGCGCGGCTGCTGGTGGAAACCGACGAGCTGAAGCCCAAGCCGAGGAAGTCGCTGGCCGCCTTCTGCGAGGACGTGCTGCGCTGGCGCTCGCAGTTGGACGCCATGCCGCACGCCGAGCTTACCCAGGTGATCCTGGAGGAATCCGGCTACACCGAGATGTGGCAGAACGACAAGAGCCCCGAGGCGCCGGGCCGGCTGGAGAATCTGAAGGAACTGGTCCGTGCGCTGGGCGACTTCGAGAACCTGCAGGGGTTCCTGGAGCACGTCGCCCTGGTCATGGAGAACGACGAGAAGACCGACGTGGACAAGGTCACCATCATGACCCTGCACGGCGCCAAGGGCCTGGAGTTCGACAGCGTGTTCCTGCCCGGCTGGGAAGAGGGCGTGTTCCCCCATCAGCGCGCCATGGACGAGGGCGGCAATGCCGGCCTGGAGGAAGAACGCCGGCTGGCCTATGTGGGCCTGACCCGGGCGCGCCGCCGCGTGACGGTCACCTTCGCCGCCAACCGCCGCATCTACAACCAGTGGCAGGCGGCACTGCCCAGCCGCTTCCTCGACGAGCTGCCCGACCAGCATGTGGAGCGCGCGGCGGAACGCGGCCTTTATGCCGGCGGTGCCTCGCAGGCCGCGTGGAACAACGCTGGCTTCGGGGGAGGCGGCTACCGCAAGCCGCCGCCCACCATCGATGCCGGCTCGTGGAAGGTAACGGCGCGGTCGGCTCAACAGGCCGGGTTCGACCCCGGCGACCGCGTCTTCCACCAGAAATTCGGCAACGGCACGGTGGTGGCGGTGGACGGCGACAAGCTGGAAATCGCCTTCGACAAGGCCGGCACCAAGAAGGTGCTCGACAGCTTCGTCGAGCTTGTCTAAGGGATCGAATTAACCACGGAGGCACAGAGGTGTCCGCCGGACGCCCCCTCCGTGTCTCCGTGGTTCAAAATTTTGTTCGGAGTTCTTCATGCCCCCCGTTTTCCCCGACATCTGGCACCTGCGCCTGACCACCGGCCCCGAGGCCATGCCCGTGTTTGAAGAGGTGTTCGAGCGCTTCGCCGAGTCGGTGACCATGTTCATGGACGATAAGTCGGGGATTTCCGACGGCGATTGCCCGTGGCACCTGGAGGGCTATTCGCGCACTCCGCCCGAGCGCGCCAAGATCATCGCCGCCCTGGCTGCGGTGGCGGCGGCCAACGGGCTGGAGGTGCCGGACCTTTCCGTCGAGCGCCTGCCCAACGTGGACTGGGTGCTGGAGAACCTGCGCGACTTCCCCGCCATCGACGCCGGCCGATTCTATGTGCGCGGCTCGCATTGGGAGGAACCCACTCCCATTGGCCGCATCGAGCTGCTGGTGGACGCCGGCACCGCCTTCGGCTCGGGCGAGCACGCCACCACCCGGGGCTGCCTGCTGGCGCTGGACAAGCTGGCCAAGAAGCGCCGCTTCCTCAAGCCGCTGGACCTGGGGGCGGGCTCGGGCATCCTGGGCATCGCCATGGCCAAGATGTGGGCCTGCAACGTCATCGCCACCGACATCGACCCCGGCGCGGTCAAGGTGGCAGCCAACAATGCAAAGCTGAACCGCGTGGGTGCGCGCTTCACCTCGGTGGTGTCGGACGGCTACCGCAATCCCATCCTGGCGAAGAACAGGCCCTTCGACATCATCGTCGCCAACATCCTGGCCAAGCCGCTGATGCGCTTCGCCAAGGACCTGGCGGCCCACCTGGCGCCCGACGGCGTGGCGGTGCTGTCGGGCCTGCTGGAATGGCAGGAGCGCATGGTCATGGGCGTGCATGAGCGCCAGGGCCTGACGCTGAAGGACCGCCAGGTGATCGACGGCTGGGCGACCCTGACTATCGGCCGCTAAGCTCGGCTGATTGCGAAAAGTTAATACCCAATCGGCGCGCTAAACTATTGACCCGAGCGCCGGTTGTGGGCGTCATAGGGGCCGGAGGACAGGACCCATGCCGCTTGATGCCCGCGCCACCCTGTGGAACCAGTTCATTCTGGCCGCCGCCATTGCCCGCATGGCGCGGCCGGTGGCCGAGAAGGCCGGCGACGATCTGGTCTATTTCTCCTATACCGACACCCATGCCGGCGCCGGCACCCTGCCGGGGCCGCTCCCCCAAGTCGCCGAGATGCTGGAGGCGCACGGCAGGTTCGCCAACCGCCACTGGTTCGCCGCCGTGCCGGGGCCGCTGGCGCCCGACGCCCATCCGGGCTCCTGGGTGGTGGCGGGCCGCGTGCTGGCGGCGGTGGGCGGGCCGCAATTGGCCATCGAGATGGACGTCAACGACATCGATCCCGCCGCCATGGAAGCGGCCAAGGCGGCGCGCGAACGGGGCTGGGTGCGGCTGTGGAGCCACGACTGGTTCCTGTTCCTGCGCTCGCGCCTCGGTCGGCCGGAATTGCCCCACTTCGTCTTCGTCGATCCCCCCGCCGATGACCCGCGCGGCTCCGCCTATGGCATCGATGCCGCCATCCTGATGGACACGGTGGGGGTGCCCTATATGCTCAGCTACCCCGTACGAGGCTGCCAGGCCGCTATCGACCAGGTCGGCCGCACCGGTCTGGAACTGGTGCTGCCCGATGGATCGGGCTGCGGCGCCATGCTGGGCGGCGGCGCCGAGACGGTGTTGCTGGACGTGATTTCAGACCTCAAGGTGCTGGCCGACATCCTGGGCGGCTCGTTCGCGCCCCGGCTGCCCAGTACGATGGATTATTCCATCTAGGGCGTCGTGTGAGGGAGAGGGGCGCATCGGCAAGGCGTTTCCAAGGCCCACCGATCCGACGCCCAGGCGAAGAGCCTGGCCCTCTCCCTGTCTCACAGGTCCTATGCGCGGGACCCTAGACCTAAGTGGTGGCGGGCACCGTTCGAATTTTTGCATTGCAGCATTCCCAATGGGCATTTGCACCACCTTGCCCGACCCCGTCGCGGGGCCTAAGTTCAGGATATGACCGCACCTTTCGACGATCCCGAACCCGCCCCGGCGCCACCCCAGCGCCTCGACGATCTGCGCGCCGAGCTTGCACGCCGTGGCCTGGCCGGCTTCATCGTGCCGCGGGCCGACGAGCATCAGGGCGAGTACGTCGCCCCCAGCGCCCAGCGTCTGGCCTGGCTGACGGGCTTCACCGGGTCGGCTGGGACGGCCGTGGTGCTGCGGGAGCGGGCGGCGGTGTTCGTGGACGGGCGCTACACCATCCAGGTGCGCCAGGAGGTGGATACCGGCCGGTTCGAGCCGTTGCATCTGGTGGATCAACCGCCGTCGCGCTGGCTGGCCGAACAGCTGAAGGCGGGCGACCGGCTGGGCTACGATCCTTGGCTGCACACCGCCGAGCAGGTGGACACCCTGGAGCGGGCGATTGAACGTGTCGGCGCCACCCTGGCGGTCTGCGACAGCAACCCGCTGGACGCCGTGTGGCACGACCGCCCGGCGCCGCCGCGCGCCCCGGTGCTGCCCCACCCGCAGGATTTTGCCGGTCGCTCCTCGACGGAAAAGCGCGGCGACGTGGCCGAGTTGCTGCGCGCCGACCGGTTCGACGCGGCGGTGCTGACCGATCCCAGTTCCATCGCCTGGCTGCTCAACATCCGGGGCGGCGATGTGGCCTATACGCCGCTGCCGCTGTCCTTCGCCATCCTGCATGCCGACGGCTCGGTGGACCTGTTCATCGAGCCGGCAAAGCTGTCGGGCGGGGTCCCCGATCATCTGGGGGAACAGGTGCGAGTGGCGCCGCCGGCCGAGTTTCCTAAAGCGCTGGACCGTTTGGCGGGCAAGCGGGTGCGGGTCGATCCCGCCACCGGTGCCGCCGCCATTTTCGACAGGCTGGGCAAGGCCGGTGCCAAGGTGGAGCGGGGCGCCGATCCCTGCGCTCTGCCCAAGGCCTGCAAGAACCCGGTGGAACTGAACGGCATGCACGCCGCCCATCGCCGCGACGGCGTGGCCGTGGTGCGCTTCCTCGCCTGGCTGTCGGTCCAGTTCGAACAGGACGAACGGGCCGAGGTGGATGAACTGGGCGCCGCCGCCCGCCTGGAAGCCTTCCGTGCCGAGGGACGCCACTTCCGCGGTCTGTCTTTCCCCACCATCGCCGGATCGGGGGCGCACGGCGCCATCGTCCATTACCGCTCCACCAGCGCCAGCAACCGGGTATTGCGGCCGGGCGAGTTGTTCCTGCTGGATTCCGGCGCCCAGTACCTGGACGGCACGACGGACATCACCCGAACAATTGCCATCGGCTGCCCAAGCCCGGAGCAGCGCCAGCGCTTTACGCTGGTGCTCAAGGGCCATATCGCCCTGGCGCGTGCCGTTTTCCCCGCCGGCACCACCGGCAGCCAGCTCGACGTTCTGGCGCGCCAGTTCCT
Organism: Magnetospirillum sp.; assembly: GCA_035491155.1. GTDB lineage: Bacteria > Pseudomonadota > Alphaproteobacteria > Rhodospirillales > Magnetospirillaceae > Magnetospirillum. The sequence continues at coordinate 8,675 of DATJKV010000570.1, forward strand.
GTGGCAGGCCGGGTTGGATTACGACCATGGCACCGGCCACGGCGTCGGCGCCTTCCTGTCGGTGCACGAGGGGCCGCAGCGTATTTCCAAGGTGGGCACCGGCGCGGTGGCGCTGAAGCCCGGCATGGTGCTGTCCAACGAGCCCGGCTATTACAAGGCGGAGGCGTACGGTATCCGCATCGAGAACCTGGTGGTGGTGGCATCGCGCCTGACGCCGCCCGGCGGCGAGCGGGAGCTCATGGGCTTCGACACCCTGACCCTGGTGCCGTTCGATCGGGCGCTGATCGACACCTCCTTGCTGGATGCGGCCGAACGGGAATGGATCGACGCCTACCACGCCCAGGTGGTCGAGACCTTGTCACTCTCCTTGGAGGGTGACGCGCTGGCCTGGTTGGTGCGGGCGGCAGCACCCCTCTAGGGTTCTTCTGACCCTAATGGATTAAGCCGTTCCACCTCGGAACGCGTGCATCACCCTTGCGTTCGCCCATGTGGGTGCGTCCCAGGAAATGAGGAGCGACACATGGATAAACAGAGGCTCATGCCCTTGTTGGCGGGTGCCGTCATGGCCGTTAGCTTGAGCGCGTGCGGCATGTTTGGCCAAGAACAATCCACTCCCCAGACCAGTGCGGTGCCGCCCGGCCCCGCCAACCAGCAGGCAGCCTCGTCCGATCTGGTGCGCGATGTCCAGCGTGGATTGGTGACGCGCGGTTACCACGTCGGCCCGCAGGATGGCGTCTACGGTGCCAGCACCGAGAACGCGCTGCGCCATTTCCAGAAGGACCAGAACTTTGCCGCCAGCGGCCAGATCGACGCCCGCACCCTCGCGGCTCTGGGAGTGATTGGCGGCGCCAGCCACGTTGCCTACGCGCCGAGCGGCGCCTACACACAGCGCACGGCGTCCTCGGCAAAAGTGCGCAATGTGCAGCAGAATCTCGCCGATCGCGGCTATGACCCCGGTCATATCGACGGCCGCATGGGGCCGCGCACCAGTGCCGCCCTGCGCGATTTCCAGAAGGATCAGAACCTGCAGGCCAACGGCCGGCCCGACGTGCAGACCCTGGCGGCATTGGGGGTGGAAACCGGCTCGCCCGCGACCCAGACCGGCCAGCTGCCGGCGACTCGGCGTAGCGGCACCACCAATGCTCCCGAGCAGCAGCAGGGCCAGTTGCCGCCGTCGGAAAGCGAACGGACCCCGGCGGCTCCCGCCGACATCCCGCCGACCAATCCGCCTCAGGCGGCCCCCGCCAATCCTCAGCAATGAGCGGCCTTCCGCGGGCGGAGAGGATAGGCTTCTCCGCCCGCCGCTTCAGCCGGTGAAGCCGGCGTTGCGGGCGAAATCGGCGGTGACGAAATCCATGGTGTTGCGGTGGTTCATCAACCATCCGGGCAACACTTTGGCGAAATATTCGTCCTGAGCGTCCCCCGCCTTTAGGCGAATCAGCACGATATCAAGCTCGGCCAGAACCCGCACGTGTTCGCCCTGATGGCAGCCATAGGCGAAGAAGCCGGTCTTCTCCATCATGGCCTCCTCGCGGGCGAAATGGTCGCGGCAATGGGCGATGAAACGCTCCAGCGTGGCGATGCGGGCGTCGCCGCCGCTGGCCGCCAGCGCGTTGATCAGTGCCGCCGCCTCCACATGGTCGGCATCCATGAAGGAAACCCCCACGTTCAATCCGTCATGCCAATCCAACGTCGCCATTGCCGACCCTAACCCCGAGAGATGTGCGTTGCGGACTATGCCTT
>DATJKV010000571.1:0-3798 GCA_035491155.1 Magnetospirillum sp.
TGGCGGCGGGTGGCGTCAACACCGGTCTGGCGTTGGGGCTGGGCGTAAGCCTGCCGACCTCGCCGGCGGTGGCGGAAGCGGCTGTGCTCGGGCTGGTCGGCTATGGCCTGTCGCTGGTGCTGTTCGTGCTGGCCTTGCGCCACCTGGGCACGGCGCGGACGGGGGCCTATTTCTCCACCGCGCCGTTTGCCGGCGCCCTGCTGGCAGCGCCGCTGCTGGGCGAAACCATCACGCCGCTGCTGGTGGCGGCCGGGCTGCTGATGGCGCTGGGTCTCTACCTGCACCTGACCGAGCGGCACGGCCACGAGCATGTGCACGAAATGCTGGAGCACGAGCACCCGCACCGGCACGACGAGCACCACCAGCATGCCCACGACGGCCCAGTGACCGAACCGCACAGCCACCGCCACGTCCACCAGCGCCTGGTGCACCGGCACCCGCACTATCCCGACATCCACCACCGGCACCAGCACGGCGGCTAATTCGCCATCAACGTGCCGTTGGCGAGGTCGGTGAGGATGGCGTCGATCACCCGCATCTGCGGCGCGTCTTTGGTCACGTAGCGGCCGGCGGCATCCTCCGGGTCGAGATAGCCCCACCAATCCCAGCAGCCGTTGGGGTTCATCTTGTCCAGCGCCTTGGATTCAGGCAGCCGGAACAGGCAGGCCTCGCCCGCCGTGGTGTCGGCCTGCCTGATGGTGGGATAGACGACGATCAACCCGTAGCGGTCGGCCCAGTTGTTGTAGCCGGCGTGGCGGGCGAAGGTCTCGCCGTCCTGCTTGCAGCCGTGCAGGGCGATGTGAATCCTGCAGGTGGCGTTACCGTCGCATTGCGGCGGCACGTAGACGAAGCCGCGCCGGTCCATGTCAAGGTTGCGCCGCCTTTCGGAGGGGCTGGTATCGGCCACGGGTATCAGTATCGAGGCGAGATCGGGGTCGGCGGCGACGGGGGTGTCGGCCGCTACCCGTTCCACATAGGCCTGCTGGTCGAAGCCGAGTAGATGGCCCTGGGGCCGCTCGACCCGCCGCGACCGGTCGTAATCCTCTTCCTGCAGCTGCGCCAGCGCCTTGCCTGGGTTGTCCTCGGCGCCGCAGGTGCGGATGTAGCTGTGCTCGAAGCCGGTGGCGGTGCAGCTGTCCTTGGCGAAACCTCGCTCCCGCGGCGAGATGATGCCGTGTCCGGCACGGTCACTGCCGTCGGCGTGGTTGCCCTTGTCGGGCATCACAGGGCGGTGGATGAACTCCTCGAGGAAGCGGGCCGACGTCTGGCCGGAGGCCTCCACCACGGTGTTGTCGGCCGGGCTTTGGAACACATAGGCTCGCTTCAACCCTTGCGGCCGACCGTCCTGATCCAGCGGCGCGATCTTGCCGTCGGCGGCAAGGTCGCGGGCGCGGTCCACCTGCGCGGCCACCGGATTGCCGCCGCACATGCAATCGTTCACTGCCTGCGCCGCCGAGCCGTGGGCGCAACCCCACGGCGGCCCGGCGATGGAGGCCACGCCGGCGACGCTAGCGGAATGGGCGACGGCGTATTGCACCGCCATGGCGGCGCCCGAGGAAATGCCGGAAATGGTGAGGTTGCTGAGATCACCCTGCACCGTCACCGCCTGGGCGGAGGCGTGGCCGGTGGTGGCGGCCATCAGGGCGAGGGCGGCAAAGGCGGGTTTCATCGCGGGCTCCCCTGCTGTCGGAACGCCGCAATCTTAGGTTAGGAAAGTGCCGAGAAAGAACCCGACTTAGGATGGGCCCGCCCAAGCAAAAAGCCCCGCCGCTTCCGGCGGGGCTTTGCTTGAACCAAAGGCTTAGCGGTTCTTGAAGGACGGGCTGCGCTTCTCGGAGAAAGCGGCCATGCCTTCCTTCTGGTCCTCGGTGGCGAAGGCCGACTGGAACAGGCGGCGCTCCAGGTGGACGCCCTGGGCCAGGGTGGTTTCGAAGGCGGCGTTCACCGCTTCCTTGGCCATGTAGACGATGGGGCGGCTCATGCCGGCGATGCGCTCGGCCACCTTGACCGCCTCTTCCACCAGGTCGGCGACGGGGAGGACGCGCGACACCAGGCCGGCGCGCTCGGCCTCCTGGGCGTCCATCATGCGGCCGGTGAGGCACATCTCCATGGCCTTGGCCTTGCCCACGGCGCGGGTCAGGCGCTGGGTGCCGCCGGCGCCCGGAATGGTGCCGATGGTGATCTCGGGCTGGCCGAACTTGGCGTTGTCGGCGGCCAGGATGAAATCGCACATCATCGCCACTTCGCAGCCGCCGCCCAGCGCATAGCCGGCCACCGCGGCGATGACGGGCTTGCGGCACTTGGTGACGCGTTCCCAGCCATTGGTGATGAAGTCTTCCAGATAGGCGTCCATGTAGGACTTGGAGGCCATTTCCTTGATGTCGGCGCCGGCGGCGAAGGCCTTTTCCGAGCCGGTCAGCACGATGGCGCCGATGTCGTTGTCGGCCTCGAAGGCGTCGAGCGCCTGGCCCATTTCGCGGATCAGCGCGGCGCACAGGGCGTTCATGGCCTTGGGGCGGTTCAAGGTGATCAGGCCGACCTGGCCACGGGTCTCGACGATGATGTTCTCGAACGGCATGGAGGAGTCTCCGCTCTGGCCGGTTATTCCGGCGAAATGGTGAAGTGGACCACCAGCGCATGGCCGTCCGCCTCGGTGCCCAGCTTCAGCACCTCCGCCTCACGGCGATAGACGGTATCGGACTCATGCGTCCAGCCCAGTTGGGGCAGGGTGGCGGCATAAAATTTCAGGACCTCGGCGGCCTTGACGCTCCCCTTGGCGTAGCCTTCCACGATGCGCCCGGCCGGGCTGTCGAAGGCGAGGCCGGTGCCCTGCACCTCGGCCAGGCCGGGGGCGAGCGGCAAATCCTCGTACACGCCGAGGAAGCCCTCGGCGTGGGCCGCGTGCCCAAGGCCGCAAGCCAGCGCGAGGGCGAGGATGGAGAGACGAAGCGTCCGCATGGCCCCAGGGCTATATCATCAACGTTGTTTCTTGGCACAGAAGAAAGTGGAGCGTCCCGATTGTATGATGCGGCGCACTCCACCCGTTTTGGCCAGGTCACAAGTACAGCCCGGACAGGGCTGGCCCTCGCGATCGTAGACGGCGAAGGAATGCTGGAAATAGCCCAATTCGCCGGAGGGTTGGACGTGATCTTTCAGTGATGATCCGCCGGCGGCGATGGCTTCGCGCAGCACCGCCTTGATGGCCGGCACCAGTTTCGCGATCTCGCGGGGCTTGAGCGAGCCGGCAGTGCGGGTGGGCAGAATCCCTGAGCGGAACAGGCTTTCCGACACGTAGATGTTGCCCAGGCCGGCGACCACGCATTGGTCCAGCAATGCCGCCTTGATGGGGGTGTTCTTGTCCGCCAGGGCGGCGGCCAGCACGGAATCGGTGAAGGTTTCCGCCAGCGGTTCCGGCCCCAGCCCGGCCAGCAACGGGTGAGCCTCCAGCCCTTCTTCCGCGCACAGGTCCAGCAGGCCGAAGCGGCGCGGGTCGCAGAAGGTCACCATGGTGCCGTCCGTGGTGACGAATTCCACGTGATCGTGCGGCCCCGGCGGTTCGTTGCGACCCTTGGAGATGACCATGCGCCCGGACATGCCCAGATGACCCAGCATGACCAGCCCGCCGTCGAGCCGCACCACCAGATATTTGGCCCGCCGCCCCACCCTGTCGATGCGCCGCCCCGTGAGGGTTTCGGCGAAGCGGGGCGGAAAGGGCTTGCGCAAATCGGGGCGGCGGCACTCCACGCGGGAGAGCACGCGCCCCTCCCACACGGCGGCCAGGCCGCGGGCGACGGTTTC
>DATJKV010000572.1:0-16529 GCA_035491155.1 Magnetospirillum sp.
CTACGGCATAATCGGTGTCGGTGCCCAGGGTCGAGCGCAGTCGTGCCGCCAGCGCATCGTTGATGACGTCGATCTTGGGGATCGCGGTGTTGGTGTTGGGGCAGGTCAGTTCGATGGAGAACAGGTCCGGCCGGCGCGTCTTGAGTTGCCAATCGGCCGGGATGGCGGTGTTGGGAGCAATGATCTGCTGCTCGATCAGGCGCATCAGATCGACGAAATAGGCGGCTGGGCCCAACACCGACTGGCAGTCGGGCACCGACACGTAATCGAGCGTGCCGAACAGGTCATTGTAGCTGGGGATGGCCGCCATGGCCTCCAGCAACTCGTCGGACGGCCGCAGATAGCGGTTGTTGCGCACGTGCGGCGCCATGGTGTCACGCAGCCAGGCCCAGGCGTGGGTGGCGCGCGCCTGAACGCTGCACGCCAGGGCGTGGATGTCGGCGGCATCGCCCGAGACGCGGAGCGTGCCGCCGAACTTGGTGGCGAAGGTGTCGCGCGGCAGGGAAGCGATTTGGTGGGCGCTGTGCAGACCGGCTTGCCGCAGCGCTTCCATCTCGTGCGGCGCCACGCCGATGCGCGCCAAGCGCTGGCAGGCCCGCAGGTTGTCGAGCAGCTGGTCCCGCTCGGGTCCGGCCGCGCCCAGAGAATTGATGGTGGTGGGATCGAACAGGTTGGCGCGCAGCAGGTCGAGCTGCGGATTGGCCGAGGCGAGCCTGGCCAGGGCCGGGTGGGATTCTGCCAGCGACGACAGCGGAAGCGGCTGCCCGAGATGGGCGTTCAGGCGGCTATAAGCGGGCTTGTCGAGCATTACGTTCCTCGCCGTCATCGGTGTTGGCTGGATAGGGGCGAACCCCGTTCGTCTTGGGTGTGGGAACTCAGTAGTGTTCGTCCATGGGGTCGTACTGCTGGACCACGTTCTGGCTGCCGAAGGCCGAGCCCGTGCTGTAGCCAGAGCTCATGCCGTAACCCGAACCGAATCCCGTGGGCGGGCCGAAGATCGATGGCTGCTGGCAGGCGACTGTGGCGAGCGTGAAGAGGTCCTGGAACATTGGTTGGGGCTGGAACACCTGCACCACCGGCGGCGGCTTCAGGCCAGGCGGATCGCCGGGCAGCTGCTGAAGGCCCTCCCAGTCCAGCATCAGGCCGGTATAGGCGGCTACTTCGTACTGGTAGCGATTGCCGAAGCCGGCGGCGCCGACCAAATGGAACGCGGCTTCGTGCTGACCGGCGACGCCACCGGGGCCATAAGATGAGCCGCCGCGGGTCACCGCCCACAAATTGGCGCCTTCAATGGCGTATTCAGGGTGGAATTGTTTCTTGGCGCCGTGATGGAGCTCGACGGTGCGATAGAAAGAATCGTCGTTTACCGTATCGCCCATCTCGGTGTCGTTGTAGGCCTTGGTGAAGTAGGGCGAACGGATCTTGGTGTAGGCCTTGATGGTGTCCTTCACACCGGTGACATTGGCTCTGCTCTTGGCCAAGTCCCACAGCTTGCCCAGCTCGGGGTTGGTGCCCAGGTGCAGCGCCGCATGGGCGTCGAACATGTCGATGATGCGCTGCTCGAGCTGGGCGGGCAGGCGCTCGGTCTCGACGTCCAGGGCCTTGGGCTGCTTCATGTTGATGTGGTCATGAAGGTCGCTGGCCAGCTGTTCGTACGTGCTGACCTCGCTTTTTGTGAGGTAGCGGTACGCGCTATCGAAGGAGTCGAAGTCCAGCGTGGAGGGGTCCGGCTTGTTCTTTCCGCCGCCGCTCTCATCCACATAGGATAGCGGGTTTCCGCCGACGTATTCGTAGAGGTTGAGGTTGTCCACCGGGCCGTTGGGATCGGGGCTGAGCCAGCGTCCCATCCAGCTGACGTAATAGCGGTCGGGAAACACCATCAGCCCGGTGGCATCGTCGCATTCCTTGCCGCCGTAACGGTAATCCTTGGCCGCCACCTCGGTCTGTGAATTGCCGGCGATGATCGAGGTCCCGCCGTAGGGGAAGAATTCCTCATAGCTGATCACCTGACCCGCGGGGTCGAGCTCCAGCGCCGCCGAGCCGGTCAGCGTGCTGAACTGGAAGCGGTATTGCGCGGGCTGGGAGCCATCGGGCCATTGGTACAGCATCAGCACCCGGCTGCTGCCGCTCTTCACCGACAGGCCGGTGCGCTCGACGGTGGGCGTGCCCGAGGCGGGCAAGGTACGCGATAGCACGCAGCCGTCGAAATAGACCTTGTCGACCACCTGCAACCCGCCGGCGGTCAGTCGCTGGGTGACCTTGCGCACGCGGGTGCCCGAACTGTCGTAGACATAGAATTCGGCATCGTCGGGCTGGCCCTCGCGGCTGATTATGGTCGCCGAGGCCGGCCGGTTGCGCCAATTCCACTCCAGCAAGCGCAGGTGGTCGAAATCCACCATGTTGCCGTTGACGTCATAGGCTGAATCGGGGGCGATGCCGGCATCGTCCAGCACCGCTCGGTTCGAGGTGTCCGAGACAGCGAAGCCGCGCGTCCAGGACAAGGCGGATTCCGGCGTCACGTGGCCGATGGAGCGCAGATTGCCCGAATGGTCGTAGGTATAAGTGTCGGTGTACGGCACCAGCTTGACCGCGTCGTTGCTGGTGGTGGGGCACAGCGGGATATAGACGCTCTGCTTGAACCCGGTGCGGTAGGTGGTGGCCGAGATGGCCGGGTTCTCACGCCCGGTGGCGATGCGCAGGCGGTAAGTGGAGTCGTAGGTATAGTCCTGCAACGGGGTGATCTGGGACTGGTTGCAGAACACCCTGGGCACCGAGGAATCCTCGCTGCGCGTGACGTTGCCCATGGGGTCGTAGACGTAGCCGATGTCTTGAAGGACTTTGCTGTCGCCACCGCGCGAGGTGGTGATCGAGATCAGCCGGCCGGTGCTGTCCTCATAGGCCCGCTGGGCGTTGATGGCGCTGCCCACGGTGGCCGAGCACCGATTGCCGTCGGCGGTATAGACGCAGCCTGACAGCACGGGTGCCGGTTTAGTGGCCGAGGCCGTGGTCACCGTGACCGAGGAGGGCCAGCCCGGCGTGTAATAGGCGAAGTCGGTCCGGCTGCCATCGACCGAGGTCTTCCACGTCAGCTGCCCGAAGGCGTCCCATTGGGCGGTGCGGCTGATCGCCGGTTCCGTCGGCACCGTCTTGCCGGGGCTCCAGTCCACCTCGTTCTTGTAGTCCGCCCGCAGCGCCAATGACAGTGTGGCCGCGCGGCCGGCCAGGTCGAAATCGGCCTGGGTGGTGATGCCGGATTCATCGCGGGTTTCCACGAGCCGGCCCACGTTGTTGGCGGCCGCGTCAATGCCGTAGGTGAAGCTTTCGACCACCTGGCCCAGGCCCAGGGCGCCGTCCACCTTGACGGTCAACGGCCGACCCATGGCGTCGAAGGTGCGCCGTGCATGGAGCCCGCGCCCGTCCCAGGTGTGGCAGGTGCGGCCCAGGGCATCGATCAGGCCCAGGCGGGTTCCCGAATCCACGCTCACCACCTGGATGCCGTTGCCGGCCATGTCGTAGGTGGTGGCGATGTTGTAGAGCGGCGGCGTTTGTCCCGCCGCGTTGAGCGCCGAGAAGCGCGGGTCGGCCATGGCGGCCGAGCGGCCCTGGATGTCCAACACAGTGGTGGTGACCAGGGTTTGGCGCGTCGGCTCGGCGGCGGTCAGCAGGATCTGCCGCAGCTGCACCGTACGGCCCAGCGCGTCCAGCACCTGGGTGGTCGGGGTGCCCTCGAAGGCGGCAGCCTTGACCAGAGCGTCGCGCTGATCGGCGAAGGCCGGCGCGGTGTCGCCGATATGGGCAACGTAGTAGGGCGAATGGGTCACTGTGTCGTCCAGGTCGGACTGCTCGGTAGACCAGGACGTGAAGGCGGTTGTCTGGACGAAGCCTTTGGCGGTCAGGGTCTTTACCAGGCGTCCCAGGGCGTCGTAGCTGTTGGTGTCGAACAGCCCGCCGCCATAGCCGGTGAACGCGGCACTGTCGGTGAAGGACGACCGCCAAACCCGCGCGGCGTTGCTCCGGGCATCGTAGCGGGTCAGCCCGGTCGAGCGCCAAAGCGGCGTGGCGCCGCCGCAGGCCTTGGCCTCCACCAGTTGCTTGCTTTCCAGCGGACGTCCGAGGCCGTCCGTATAGGCGATGGACACCCTGAGCGGGGAGACCTGTCCAGGGGCCATCTGGCTTACGTGGAACTGGCGCGCCACCGTCACAGTGCAGGGCGGCTGCCCGGCACCGGGGGAGAAGGTGTAGAACTGGAAGCTGGTCATCTGCTGGAGGAACTGGGCGGGATTCGCCAGAACCTCCTCCAGTGTGGGCGAGGCCACCGGTTGATAGGTGGACAAGGCCCCATCGCCCTGGCGCGTGCCATCCTTGGGAGCCCGCCAAGTTGTGGTCACGATCGGCCGGGCCAGTGGGTCCAGCAGGGTTTCCGAAGTGATGGCGTTCTCGTCCACCACCTTGACCGGCTGCATGGCCGCGTAATCGGGAACCGAGGTCGTGGTGCCATCGGGCGTAGTGGCGCTCACCGCCATCAGGCCATAGGGATCGTAGGCCACCGAGCGCTGGCTTCCGGCGGCGTCTACCGTGCTGAGCGCCAGGTAGAACTGCGACGCGGCGCCATAGCCGAGCACGCTTCCGGGATTCCACCAATAGCCGGAATCCTGCTTCAGCAGGGCGTCTGCGGCGATCTCGGCGTCGGTCAGCTTGCCGCCGAACACGCTGGTGGCCAAGCCGCCGCTGATCTGTGCGGTCTCGGCATGGTGGGGCAGGGCGGGCGAGGTCACCTGGCACAGCGGCAGCGCCGCCGTCTGTCCGGCGTTCCAATAATAGTGCCGCGTCCAAGCGATCATCCGCGCTTGCGGCGCGGTCCCGTTGAACGGCGTCTCAGGCGGCAGGATGTTGGAGAGGGCTGTCGCCACCTGTTCCGCCAATGCTTCGAAAGCGAAGATGCCGTCCGTTCCGGGGGTGAGGTTGCCGAGCTGGACGGTGACTTCCTCACTCGGCTCGATAGGTAGGTAGCCCGGCCCCACGTTGGTCGCGAACGATCGTCTGGTGGCGGTGGCCAGCAGCGCCTTCTGTTCGTCCGTGGGCGAGTTGGCGGCGCGGCGGGCAAAGCCCATGGCGGCCGACAGGGTGACCTGGCCGAGATCATTGACCGCCAACGTGTATTCCCCACTGATGCGCGGGTCGCATGCGTAGCGCTCATAGGCGAGGGTTAGGCTCTGGCGCGGCTCGACCCGGAATACCGCATTGTTTTCGGCCAGAGCGGGCTGGAGCTGGCGGACGGTAAAATTGGAATCCTGGACAACGTATGGCGTGGCCGCCGCTTCGGTGCCGTCCAGGCCATAGGTTTCCTGGCGCAGCATTCTGGATTTGAGAGCGCGGTGGGCTTGCTGCAGCGTGTCGGCGCCCGCCGGCTCTGCCAGGGTGATCAGCACGCTGTCGGGCACGGTCGGTGCCAGCGCGTCGCCCTTCCAATAATCCGACCGGTATTGGCTTGTCAGCAGGTCGCCGCTCTCGAAGGCGCCGGTGTCGTACCAGGTCTTGGTATAGGCGGTGGGTTCGGTATTGTCGCCGGCCACCTCGTCCACCCATTGCTCGACGAAGCCGAAGCCACGAAAGGCCTTGTCGGCGTGATCGTAGAAGCCGTCGTGATAGGCCAGCCGCGTGGTCTGCACGGCGCCCGAGGTCGGGTCGGTCGCCTCCATGCTGGTCAGCACCTGGACCGGGAAGGGAACCGATGTTGGCCATGGGCGTCCCGCCAGGGCGTCGGCCAGGGCGAACTGCACCGAGGTCGAATAGGTGAAGCGCGTATTGGCGCCCAGCCCGCTGGTGATGCCCGACAGCAGATGGGGCTTGATGCCTGAGGTGAAGTCCAGCACCCAGGCACCCTGGTTGGCGGTGCCGAGGATCAGGTTTTGGCCGCCATGGCCTAGGACGTCGCCGGTGGCCACGTGGTCCATGGGGCCGAACGGCACCGGTAGGGAGACCGCCACGGGGGAGGCGAAGCCGTTGCCCGATTGGTTGGTATAGAGCAGCACCCTGTCGGGCAGCACCAGCAGCAGATCGGCGGCGCCCGAGCCGTTGACGTCGGCCAGCAGCAGCCGGGCCGAGTCCAATCCGCCAGGGAAGATGGGGGCGTTGTCAAATAGGACGCGCTTGCCGAACCGACCGTAGCCCAGGCCCGGCCAGCACTCGACCACGCCGTCGCGGATGCGCAGCAGGTGTGTGCCGCCGTCGCCGAACGGGTCGCCGAATGTCACCACCTCGTTTTCCGCCGCCACCTTGGGGTCGGGCAGGTTGGGGGGCAGAGCGATGTCCTCGGGCTCGGCATAGCCTGCCGTGCCCAGGCCGGCATAACGCCGCAGGCGGCCGGGTTGCATCACCACCAGGTCGGCCAGGCCGTCGCCGCTGAGATCGGCAAACTGGGCCGCCGCCGCGCCGGCTTCGGGCGCCCAGGCAGGGAAGGGGCGGAACGGTTGCCACGCGTCGGGGCCGTCGTTGAGGTAATAGCCGGCTTGCGTCGCGCTGGTGACCACGCATTCCAGCCGCCCGTCGGCATCCAGGTCGGTCAGCGTCTGGGCGCCGGCGGACAACTGGCGCTGGATGGGCATGGTGGCGGGGGAAACCGCCGGGGCAAACTTGCCACCGCCCAGATTGCGCCAGTAAAGGCACGTCGAAGCGCTGCTGAACAGCAGGCCCGGCAGGCCATCGCCGTCCAGATCGGCCACCAACAGGGCGCCGCTTCCGGCGATGGCCGGCAGCGCGCCATCTACCGGAGCCAGCGGGCGGAACGCCGAATTGGCCGGGGTGAACGTCTGGTAGTCCAGCGACAGCGCCGGAACCGCCTCGGTGGTCGCCGGACCGCCCGGCACCGGGCGGTAGCCGGTGTAGCCGATCTGGGTAAGCAGCGACAGGCCGTCGACAGTCTGGTAGCCCAGCGCCGTTACCCCCACCAGCACCGGCTCGTCGCCCAGTTCGGGCAGCGAATGAAACATCAGGACGTTTCGGCACAGGCGATAGCTGCGAATCTCGAAGGCGCTGCGGTAGCTGGAGAACGGGTCGGGCCGCGCCGGCCAGGTACGCACCGGTATATAAGGGCGCTGGTTGGCCGGCGAGGGGTCGTACTCGCCGTAGTCGAACACCACCGCAAAGGCGATGCCGCCGCCATCGGCGCGCGTGCCATAATGGATGGCCGAGAGGTACTTGGCCGCGCTGTCCGACCGCCCGATGTTGGAGGCCAGCGGCGGTACATTGTCGCCGTTCTCGGATTTGTAAACGTAGGTGACGGTATCACCGCGACTATTGGTGTTGGTTTCGGCCAACCACGAGAACACCCGCTGGGGAGCGGTGGTGTCGGCGATGCGCGCAGCAGCCGAGCCACCTAGGACCAGGGTGTTGTTGCCAGTATCGACGATGCGCCAGTGCATATCGCCATCGGAGAGGCGGCACCATTGCTCGTAACGGCTGTAGGTAACCTCGTCGCGGGGCCGGTAGAGGGTGACCTCGCACGGCTCGCCCGCATCGTTGTCGCGCCGTTCGCGGACGGGAAGCCACTCTCCTCCGGTCAGGGCCAGGGTGGGAACCAGAACCTCGCCACCGGCCAACACGAACTGGTCGCTGCCGTCATACCGAGGAATGCCGGTATCGGTGCGGCGCGCGATGCGCGGCAGGCTGACGTCAAAGCCCAGGCCGAACGGGCCGTTGCCGTTGCCGCTCGAGTAAGCGAGTTCAAGGGCGGGCGCCACATCGCGGCAAGGGGTAATGGTGATCGGCAGCCTGAAACTCACGCCGCCGGTGAAAGCGTCGGGTGAATAGGTGTCACCCATCCCCCTCACGGCGCCGCCGCCCGTGGGCAGCGCCACACTCGGCAGCGACGGAACTGTCGTATTCCCCGGTTCGATCATCGGCACGCGCCCCCTTTGCGCCTTACCGCGTGTCATGCCGAAGGGGGGAGGCCCACCACTCCATGGCATGACAATCATTAGTGCAATCACTCCCCTAAATATGGCTACTATAGGTAATAAACATGAGTCAAGGGCGTCCTTGTGGTGATGAAAATGATTATTTATAGGGTGTTTTACCGATGCAAGCTCATGATGACTGCTAATTTTCAGGCTGTTGTAATTTGTGTAGATATCGCATTAGTGGTGGCGATTCGCGGATTCATGGACTTCGGCGAACGATACGACGTCGGCACTGTGGGGTCAGATTGAGGACCTTCCGCCCGGCAAGGTCAGCGATCCAGGCGCAGCGAAGCCGACGACCATGCCTTCGTCAGTGCGGCGCTTTGGGTTCTGTGGTCGGGCGCCCGTTGGTTGGGCTTGCCGGGACAGAGGCTCTGCCAGGCATGGTGATCATCACGCGCGGGCCGCTGGGCGGCTTCACTCTGCGTGACAATGGACTGCGCCCCCGTTGGTTCGTGGCGGGAGGAACCGGTCTGGCACCCTTGCTGTCCATGCTGCGCCGCATGGCGGAATGGGGTGAGCCGCACGCGGCCCGGTTGTATTCCGGCGTCAACCATGAGGATGAACTGTTTTCCCTTGATGACGTAGCGCGGTTGTGCCGGGAAATGCCGGGCTTGCAGGTCGAATTGTGCGTGTGGCGTCCCGGCGCCGGCTGGCAAGGATCGGTCGGCACCCCCGCCGACGCCCTAAACCGCGATCTGGCCCAGACCCCCAGCTTCCCCGACCTATATCTGTGCGGGCCGCCGTCGTTGATCGCCGCCTGCGAGGACGCCGCGCTACGCCACGGCGTGCCAGCTGAAGATGTCATGTCTGAACGCTTCTGGGCGACGTGACGCGGTCAGGGGAGTTCGAGCGTGCGCGTCCACGCAGTCCATAATGGACGCAGGGCCGCCGCGCGCGACCTGCGCAAAATGTGGGGCGCTCCTACCGCATTCTCGCTGCGCATTACCGGCTAGGTTCTGTTCTCACATAGGGCATTACCTCACCGGCGCCATAGCACGCCATGGCGGTTGGTGATACACGCTGGTGTCACACGGTCAAACGGGGTCGTGTGGATGGTGGAAGCCAGGCGGGCTGCGCCTTTCGCCCAAAGGGCGAATGCTCCCCGTGGGGACGCCAAGCGAAATCAATGACAAGCCCCGCCTTCGAGCGGGGCTTTGTCGTTTTAACCGGCTCTTGTCCATGCGCCCCTGTCCGGGCTGACGGTCTTGGACAACGGGCCGGCTTACGACCACCTGGGCAGCGGCGGGAAGAAGTCCATGACCTGCAAAATCTGTGGCGCCTCAGCCGGAGACGCAGAGTGCTGCGGCGAGCACTGCCGCCTCAAGCTGGAATGCAAGCGCATCGCCTGGGACCGCGCGGCCAAAATGGTGGCGCCCAACGGATATTACGACCGCCGTTATCGGGAGCACGTGCGCAACCACAACACCCGCGGCGCCAAGACCATGCTGCGGGAATGGGAGGCAGCACGGGCACAGCTGGGGGAAAGGCCGTAGGCGGCATACTGCGCGCCAGCGGCCCACAGGTCCCCGCGCCCTTGTGAGGGGAACCGGCATTGATTTGCGGCGTTACCATGCAGAACGCCTTGCAAGGAAGTGCATCATGCGGCGCATTGGCATCGAACACGTCAAGGGACGCCATCTGAAATTCCTCTGGCTTGCCTTGAGCCTGGGGGTGGCGGGCTGCATCAGCAGCAGTAACCCGTCACCGCCACCGCCCAGCAGCACGACCGTCGTGGTGCCGCCGGGATCGACCGTCTGTTCCAACGGTCATGCGCCGCCCTGCCCGTGAGCGCCTACCGGCCTTCCCTCTGCCGAGTGGCGACGTGGCGCGCTTGCGACATGAGTTGGTCGGCAAAGAGCACCCCGTGCGGTTCGATTGGCAGGTTGCCGCTGGAGAGGGCCTCGGCCGTCCAGGCGTTACAGTTGAAGAATGCGTTGTAGGTCTGCGAGGCGGCGTAAAAGGCGCTGCCTGGGTAGGGGCCATCGCCGATGCGGAGCGGCGTGCCGTCGGCCTGCTTGGCCAAGGCCTGCCACACGTACTCGGACAAACCGTCGAAGCCCGCTGGCGAAAGGCGGAGAACGACCACATGTTCGGCGCCGAATGCTTCCGGCGCCGGTACACGCAGCGCCGTCAGCAGGATGGCGCCCGGGCCGGGGAAGAGTGCCGCCAGAGCTTGGTTGAGGTTCTCCTCGCGCGCCATGTAGAAGGCGCGGTCGCCGAAACCAAATTCCAGGACTTGGGCTCCGGGATAGTCGAGTGCCAGCCGGGCGAGGGGGGCAGACAATTGATCGACCGGAAGGCCAATATCGGTATGCCAGCCCCGCTCGATGACCGCCACCCTCTGCCCGCCCACCGGTGAGGGCGATGTGGTAACGGGCGCGGGTGTCGAACAAGCTATAAGGGCCGTTGCCGCCATCCCAACGACGAATATCGCGCGCATGGTCATCTACAGCCGAGCTCTGGTCTACGCTCCAGCCGGAACGCCCCGGTGCCAGGGGATATTCCAGGCCGGGGCATATTCCAGCTTCGGCCCCGGCGAAGGCGAGTGCGATCCTGGGACTGTGCGCTAACACCTGTGACGTGAGTGAACCCCCGAACGGGCGGTTGCGTCCCCCTCGCCGGTCCCCGATATGGGCGGGTGATACCGTTGGGGAGCGAGAATGGAGTTCGAGCAGGCCAGCCGGCAAATTGCCGAACACGCCACCACCGGCATTGAAGTGGCCGGCACCGTGGTCATCATTCTTGGTGCCGTCCTCTCTTCGGCGCTCTACGTGGTCCAGGGGCTGCGGGACGGAGCTTGGGCCGATGGCTACGACGCTTATCGGGCCAATCTTGGTCGCGGCATCCTGCTGGGGCTTGAGCTGCTTGTGGCCGCGGACATCGTGAAAACCGTATCGGCGCCGTTGGACTTGTGGTCGGTGGGGGCTTTGGCTGCGGTGGTGCTGATCCGGACCTTCCTCAGCTTTTCGCTTGAGGTCGAGATCAAGGGACGCTGGCCTTGGAGTGAGGGGCGTCGGACCGGGCTTCCACCGAATTAAGACCCGCACGCGGACTCGATCGATGTGCCGAGGTACGGGCTAATGCGCTTGCCGGCCCGCGCTTTTCCCCCTTCAAGTCCGCTTTCGGGCGGGACATGCGCAATTTCTCCCTCTCTCTGTCTCCAAGGCGCGCACCTCCCCATATGGATAGGGGAGGCTGTCATGAAACACGTCCTCACTGTTGCGCTGGTTGCGTTCAGCCTTACTGGGTGCGCGGTTTACGAGACCGCCCCGTATCCCTATTCCTATCCCTATTATTCCTACGGCTACGGCCCAGCTTGTTGCTATGGCCCGGTCTATGCCTATCCCGCACCGCCTCCGGTCTATGGCAGCTTCGGAGTTTTCCTGGGTGGGGGCGGCCATTCCCACTGGCATCATGGGTAGCAAGCGCTACGCCTCTCTCCTGCGAATTCAATGGCTTGAAGACCACCCTCTGGGCGGCCTTCGTCATTTTCATTAAACCCCACCCGCCCGATTCGTAACCCAATACCTTGGGTTGATCTGTCTCTGCCTACACCAATCACCTGATTGTCGCTGTAGATTCCCCGCATGTATAAATCCCACAAAGTTTCTGGGAGATCGGCATGTCGGGAAACTGGGGAGTGGCCCCACGTCTGATGGCTTCGTTCGGGGCCATGTGTCTCATCATTCTCGCCGTGGTGGGAGTGGGGACCGTCTCGAGCCAGATGTCGGACGACACCGTGGCCACGCTGAAGCGCCAATCGGCCAACGCCCTGCAGACCGAGCATTCCGCCCGGCTGATGGCATCGGCGCGGGTCAAGGTGTGGAAGGCGGTGACCAGTGGCGACGAGAACGCATGGAAGGAGGCGTCGGCCGCCTTGGACGTCACCCGCGAGCACCAGGGCAAACTGGTAGGAACCATCGTCAATCCCCAGCGCCGGGCCAAGGCCGAGGAGATCGTCACCCTCACCGACCAATATGCCGCCACCCTGGCCAAGCTGCGCGAGGCGCAGGCCAGCGACGGGGATACCGCCCCGTTGCTGAAATCGGCAGGCGAACTGGCGACGCATAACGATATGGTGACCGAACAACTGATCGGCATGATCACCGAATCCAGCGCCGCCGCGACTGCCGCCTCGGAAGCCAAGATGGATGCCATGGACAATTGGGCGCTGGCGGTGGCGGGGCTGGGTTTCGTGCTGGCCTGCGCGCTGTCGCTGCACATTTCGTCCTCCATCGCGCGACCGCTGTCTCGCATGAGCGAGGTGATGATCGACATCGCCAAGGGCGACATTTCCACCCCCATTCCCTGCGCCGAGCGCAAGGACGCCATCGGCAGCATGGCCCGCGCGCTTGAGGTGTTCAGGCAGCAGAGCGTGGACAACCACCGCATGGCCGCCGAGCAGGAAGAGCAGCGCCGCCAGGCCCAGTCCGCCAAGCACGAGGCGCTGTGCTCCATGGCCGAGACGGTGGAGGGTGAGGCCGAGGTGGCGGTGACCGACATCGCCGGCCTGTCGGGCGACATGACCGGTACGGTCAACCGCCTGCATGGTGTCATGTTGCGCACCAGCGAAAGCGCCGCCGCCTCGGCCGCGGCAGCCGCCCAGGTGCTGGCCAGCGCCGAATCCGTGGCGGTGGCCACCCGCCAATTGCAGGGCTCCATCGCCGAGATCGGCCGGGCGCTCGATAACACCACGGACGTGGCGCGCAACGCGGTCGAGACCACCCACACCGCCCAGCAGGTGATGGCCGGCTTGGCCGACGCCACCCATCAGATCGGCTCGGTGGTGGCGATGATCTCCAACATCGCCGGGAAGACCAACCTGCTGGCGCTGAACGCCACCATTGAAGCGGCCCGCGCCGGCGAGGCGGGCAAGGGCTTTGCCGTGGTGGCGGGCGAAGTGAAGCACCTGGCCAACCAGACCGAGCACGCCACCGGTGAGATTACCCGGCAGATCAGCGCCATTCTCGAAATCGCCAACCAGGCCGGCGATGCCATGGCCGGGCTGTCCTCGACCATTTCCGAGGTGGAGGCCGGCGCTGCGGCCATCGCCAGCTCCATCACCGAGCAGTCCTACGCCACTGGCGAGATTTCCCGCGCCGTGGAGCAGACCACCCAGGCGTCGCAGCAGGTGTCCGAACTGATGGACCACGTGGCCGCCGAGGCGGCCTCGTCACGCGATCTGGCCGACGAGGTCAAGAAGGACGGCGCGCGCGTCACCGAGACGGTGGCCGGCTTCCGCCGCACCATCGGCCGGGTCATCCGCACCTCGACCACCGAGGTGGACCGCCGCGACGATGCCCGCCTGGGCGTCTTCGTTCCCTGCCACGTGGAGCTGGGCGGCGCCCATCTGGACGCCACCATGACCACCGTTTCCTGTGGCGGCGCCAGCATCGCCATGACCGCGCCGAACCATGGGCTGAGTGCGGGACGTCCCTTCACGCTGGAATGCACTGCCGTGGGCGGCCATCGCCTCATGCGGGTGATCGCGCTGGAGGGCCTGCTGGTCCACGCCGCCTTCGATCCCGGCGCGCGGCTGGAGCCCGCCATGGTGGAGGCGGTGGGCCATGCCGGCTCGCTGGCGCTGCTGGAAAAGGCGAAAAGCGACCACGAAACCTTCGTCAACGGTGTGCTGGCGGTGCTGGACGGCCGCTCGGCGGCCAAGGCCGCCGACCTTGCCAACCACCACACCTGTCGCTTGGGCCGTTGGTACGACGCCGTGTCGGATGCCCGCATCCTCGGCTGTCCGGCGTTCCAGCAGATGGTTGGGCCGCACAAGCGCGTGCACGACGCCGGCAAACAGGCCCTGCATGCCCACTGGAGCGGCGATGCCGCCGGCGCCCAGCGTGCCGCCGCTGACCTGAAACAGGCCTCCTCCGAGGTCATCGCCCTGCTTGGGCGCCTGGCCCAGGAAGTGGAAGGCCGGGCCGCCGCCTGAGGCGTCCCGATTAGGGGCGGGGGCCTGCGCTCCCGCTCAACCCTCCCCATATGTCCGGCCAGGATCATTCGCGGGGAGGGATCGGCATGGTTCGCGGGTTGGTGTGCGCGGCGCTGGCCGCACTGGTGCTGGTCGGAGGTGTTCCGGTATCGGCCCAATTGCCCGAGACCACAACCACCACGGTGGCCCCGC
This sequence comes from Magnetospirillum sp., assembly GCA_035491155.1. Classification (GTDB taxonomy): domain Bacteria; phylum Pseudomonadota; class Alphaproteobacteria; order Rhodospirillales; family Magnetospirillaceae; genus Magnetospirillum. The sequence goes on from DATJKV010000572.1 coordinate 14,092, forward strand.
TGGTGCGGAAAGTGACGCCGGCGGTGGTCAACATCTCGACCCGCACGGTGGCGCCGGCCGAGGAGAATCCGCTCTACAACGATCCCTTCTTCCGCCGGTTCTTCAACGTGCCGCGCAATCTGCCCCCGCGTGAGACCCGGGCAGCGGGGTCCGGCGTCATCGTCGATGCCCGCGCCGGCTATGTGCTGACCAACAACCATGTTGTCGCGAACGCCGACCGCATCGACGTTACCACCAAGGACAATCGCTCGTTCCATGCCAAGCTGGTCGGCACCGACCCTTCCACCGACATTGCCGTGCTGAGGATCGAGCCCAACGGCCTTTACGACATTCCCTTCGGCGATTCGTCCAAGGTCGAGGTAGGTGATTTCGTGCTGGCCATCGGCAATCCGTTCGGCCTTGGCCAGACGGTGACCTCGGGCATGGTCTCGGCCATCGGGCGCTCGGGGCTGGGCATCGAGGGCTACGAGGATTTCATCCAGACCGATGCCTCCATCAATCCGGGCAATTCCGGCGGCGCTTTGGTGAACTTCAAGGGCGAACTGATCGGCATCAACACCGCCATTCTGGCCCCCGGCGGCGGCAACATCGGCATCGGCTTCGCCGTGCCCATCAACATGGCACGCTCGGTGATGACCCAGATCGTCGAGCACGGTTCGGTGCGCCGTGGCCGCATCGGCATTGCCGTCCAGGACCTCACCCCTGACCTGGCCGAAGCGCTTTCCACCGGCCGCCAGCAGGGTGCGGCGGTGGTGGATGTGGAGCCTAACTCGCCGGCGGCGCGGGCGGGCCTCAAATCCGGCGACGTGGTGGTATCGGTGGGCGGCGAGCCGATTCGCTCGGCCACCGAATTGCGCAATCGTATCGGCCTGACCCCGGTGGGCACCACCCTCAGCCTGGGCGTGGAGCGGGGCAATCGGCCGGTTGCGGTCGAGGTCAAGGTTGGCCAGGCGCAGGCGCGGGAGTGACAAGCGGGCGGGCGCCACCTATCATCGGCCTCATGCGCCTGCCCATCCTCGCCCTCGTCGCCACCCTGGTCGCCATGCCCGCCATCGCCCAGGTTCCGTGCCGCTCCGCCGATGGCCTGCCCGAGCCCGAAACGGCCCCGGCGGCGGTGCCCCAGCCCAATCAATTCCATCGCGTCATCGGCAAGGGCCTGGGCTGCGCCGTCAGCCAAACGGAAGGCGAGGCCATGGCCAGCCACAAGCAGCCGGTTACCTTCCTGCCCTGTCTGAGGGTGGGGGCGGTGGGCGTCGCCGACGAGCGTGCCACGGTCGAGGAATTGCTGGGCGAGCCCACGCAGATCAGGGATTTGGACCTGCGCACCCAGGCCCGGGTTTATCCCATCCACCAGCGCTCGATCCCCGAGCCCTATTACGTGGTCACCTACCAGGACGACGTGGCGGTGGCGGTGCAGTTGATCGGCCCGCCCACCGAAATGCCGGCCAGGTTCTCGGGCCTGTCGCTGGGCGATTCCGCCCGCAAGACCATCGAGGCGTTGGGCAAGCCTACCCGCCGCTGCATGCTGCGCGCCAAGGGGCCGGAAACCTGGATGTGGCAGCCCTTCCCCATCGGGGTGGACGTGCTGGATGGCAAGGTGGTTGGCTTCAAGGTGACCTGGCCGGCCGGGCGCCCAACGCCGGAATAGGGGATTACGGCGCGTTCCAGTCGTCCGCCGGCACAGGGCGCTTGTTGCGGTCCTCGTCGATGGCAACGTAGGTGAACACCGCGCTGGTCACCTTCAGCTGGGTGGCGTCCAGGCAGCGCCGCCGCACCCAGGCCTCGACCTGGATGGCCAGCGAGGTGCGGCCGATGCGGATGATCTCGGTATAGCACGACAGCTCGTCGCCCACTTCCACCGGCTGGTGGAACTCCATGGCGTCCACCGCCACGGTCACCACGCGGCCTTGCGTGCGCTGGAAGGCGTGGGTGCCGCCGGCCAGGTCCATCTGGCTCATCAGCCAGCCGCCGAAGATCTGGCCGTTGGGATTGGTATCGGCCGGCATGGCGACGGTGCGGATGCTCAACCGACCCCTGGGGGCGGTGGCGGTCTCGATGCTCTCGGGCCCGGTCATGGCAAAAGCACCTCCGGCTTTACAATATGTTGTGGATTGCGCGCGGAGCGCTTACAGCATCCGCTTGCGTGTGTGGGTATCGCCCCTATAATGCCCTCATGTCCGATCTCTTCCAACAGCTTGCCCCCAAGGGCACCGAATACTCCGCCAAGGACATCGAGGTCCTGGAAGGCCTGGAGCCCGTCCGCCGCCGTCCCGGCATGTATATCGGCGGGACCGACGACCGCGCGCTTCACCATCTGGTGGCCGAGGTGCTGGACAATTCCATGGACGAGGCGGTGGCCGGCCACGCCAGCTTCATCGAGGTGGCGCTGGAAGGCGACGACACCCTGACGATCCGCGACAACGGCCGCGGCATTCCGG
>DATJKV010000573.1:0-3659 GCA_035491155.1 Magnetospirillum sp.
ATCGAGAAGGCGGTGCGCCGGGCACGCCGCGCCGACATCGTCGTCGCCAACCACGCCTTGGTCATGGTGCAGGCGGCGCTGGGCGGCATCGACGACGACGCCCAGCCCACCCGCTACGTCTTCGACGAAGGCCACCACGTCTTCGAGGCCGCCGACAACGCCTTCTCCGCTCACCTGACCGGCATGGAGACCGCCGAGGTACGCCGCTGGCTGCTGGGCGCCGAGGGCGAATCCACCCGCTCGCGCGCTCGCGGCCTCAAACGCCGGGCCGAGGAACTGGTCGGCCTGGCCGCAGAGGCGCCCGCCGCGCTGGGCTCGGCGCTGGCCGCCGCCCAGGTGCTGCCGGGACCGGGCTGGCAGAACCGCATCCTCGACGGCGCCCCCGGCAACCCCACCGAGGTGTTCCTGGCCCTGGTGCGCCAGCAGGTCTATGCCCGCGCCCAAGGCGGCGAGGCGTCACCCTACAGCCTGGAGACCGACTGCCAGCCGCTGGTGGACGGCCTCGCCGAGGCCGCCATGGACCTGGCCCAGGCCCTGGGCCGCATCGGCGCCCCCCTGATAGTGCTGACGCGCAGCCTGGAAAAGAAACTGGACGACGAGGCGGCCGAGCTGGACACCGCCACCCGCGCCCGCATCGAGGGCCTGACCCGTTCTATCGAACGCCGGGTGCTGATGCCGGTGGCGGGATGGAAATCCATGCTGGAACACCTGTGCGAAGGCTCCCGCGACGAACAATACGTGGATTGGTTTGCCGTCGAGCGCATTGACGGCCGCGACATCGACGTGGGCATGCACCGTCACTGGGTGGACCCGACCGTGCCCTTCGCCAAGGCGGTGGTGGAGCCGGCCCACGGCGTGCTGGTCACCAGCGCCACCCTGCGCGACGGCTCCGGGGCCGGCGAGACCGATTGGCTGGCGGCGGAGCGGCGCAGCGGCGCGATCCACCTGCCGATGCCGGCGCTGCGCGCGGCGGTGCCGTCGCCCTTCGACTATCCGGCGCAGACCCGCGTCATGGTGGTCACCGATGTGCGCAAGGACGACATGGACCAGGTAGCCGCCGCCTATCGCGAGCTGTTCCTGGCGGCCAAGGGCGGCGCCTTGGGCCTGTTCACCGCCATCTCGCGGCTGAAGGCGGTGTACAAGCGCATCGGCGGGCCGTTGGACGATGCCGGCCTCGCGCTGTTGGCCCAGCACGTGGACAACCTGGACACCAGCACCCTGGTGGACATCTTCCGCGCCGAGGAGGACTCGTGCCTGCTGGGCACCGATGCGGTGCGCGACGGCGTCGACGTGCCCGGCCAAAGCCTTCGCCTGATCGTCTTCGACCGGGTGCCGTGGCCACGCCCCGACATCGTCCACCGCGCCCGCAAGGCGGCGTTCGGCGGCAAGACCTATGACGACATGCTGACCCGGCTCAAGCTGAAGCAGGCCTTCGGCCGCCTGGTCCGCCGCGCCGGCGACCACGGCGTATTCGTGCTGCAGGACCCCATGATGCCGTCCCGCCTGTTCGGCGCCTTCCCCGAGGGTGTGGAAGTGCGGAAAGTCGGCCTGGCCGAAGCGGTGGCGGTGACGCGGGAGTTTCTTTCTTAACCCCTCGCCCGCGTGCGGGAGAGGGAGGGGCCCACGAAGTGGGAGGGTGAGGGAGCCACGGACTCGAGAGTTTGCGGCTCCCTCATCCGGCCCTTCGGGCCACCTTCTCCCGCTCGCGGGAGAAGGAATATCGGCTTAGTGCAGCTCGGCTCGGATCTTCTGGCGCAGCACGTCGATGGGCACCAAGTCCTCGCCATCCTTGATCTTCCAGAAGGTCCAGCCGTTGCAGGCCGGGGCATTCTGGACCAGGGCGCCCACCTTGTGGATGGAGCCGCGATGGTCGCCGGTGGCGCCGGAGGTGATCAGGGTGCCGTCGGCGCGGACCTGGGCGGTCCACTTGGCCTTGTCGCCGCCGTACAGCACGGTGCCCGGCTCCAGCAGGCCGCGTTCCAGCACGGTGCCGAAGGGAATACGGGGCTCGGACCGCTTGGATGGGGTCGCCAGCAGGGACAAATCGGTGATAGGACGCACCTTGGCGATGCGTTCCTTGGCGGCGGCGATGTAGCCGGGGTCGCGCTCCATGCCGATGAAGTGGCGGCCCAGCTTCTTGGCCACGGCGCCGGTGGTGCCGGTGCCGAAGAACGGGTCCACCACCACGTCGCCCGGCTTGGTGGTCGCCATCAGCACGCGGTACAGCAGCATTTCCGGCTTCTGGGTCGGATGCACCTTGGCGCCTTCCGAGCCCTTCAGCCGCTCGGACCCGGTGCACAGCGGAATGGTCCAGTCGCTGCGCATCTGCAGGTCGTCGTTTAGCGCCTTCATAGCGTCGTAATTGAAGGTGTAGCGCGACTCCGCCGACTTGGCGCACCAGATCAGCGTCTCATGCGCGTTGGTGAAGCGGGTGCCGCGGAAATTGGGCATGGGGTTGGTCTTGCGCCAGACGATGTCGTTCAGCATCCAGAACCCCAGGTCCTGGAGGGTGGCGCCGACGCGGAAGATGTTATGGTAGCTGCCGATCACCCACAGGGCGCCGTCATCCTTCAGCACGCGGCGCGCGGCCGCCAACCAGCGGCGGGTGAACTCGTCATAATCCTTGAAGCTGTCGAAGCGGTCCCATTCATCATCGACGCCGTCGACCTTGCTGTTGTTGGGGCGCAGCAACTCGCCCCCCAGCTGGAGGTTATAGGGTGGGTCGGCGAAGACCAGATCCACCGAGCGGGCGGGGAGGGCTTCGAGTTGGGCGATGCAGTCGCCCTCGAGGATGGTGTCGAGCGGTAGGGCCATGGCGGCCACTTTGAGTCAAATGGCAGAGTCAGTCAAGAACCTATTGAATCTATTGATTCTACTAAAACGATTCGGAAGGGCATCGCCCGAGCGGATTATTGCCGCGCCCCCGCCCCTAGCCCAAATGGCCTGGGCGGAGCGGATAATCAGGGAGGTGGACCATGCCCATCGGACCGCACTTAATGCGTCGCCACTGGCAGGACTGGGCCAATCTGGCCGTGGGCGTGTGGCTGTTCATTGCCCCCTGGGTGCTGGCCTATGCCGGTCTGCGCCCGGCGGCTTGGAATTCCTGGATCATGGGCGCCGTGGTGGCCGCCGTGTCGGTGGCGGCGCTGATCCTGTTCGCCGCCTGGCAGGAATGGGTCAACGTGGTCCTGGGGGTATGGCTGCTGGTCTCGCCCTGGGTCATGGGCTTCGCCAGCGCCGAAAACGCCAGCGCGTTGTGGAACCACGTGATCGTCGGCCTGGCGGTGGGCGGCCTAGCCCTGTGGGACGCCTTGGCGCACGGCGCCGAGGACAGGGTGGCGATCTAGCCTATAACAGCGACATCTGCGCGATGGGGGCGAAGCTGGTGCGGTGGTGGGGCGTTGGGCCCAGGGTGCGCAGCGCCGCCAAGTGCTGGGCGGTGCCGTAGCCAGCGTTGCTCTCCCAGCCGTAACCGGGGAATTGGCTCGCCAAATCGGCCATCAGGCGGTCGCGGCGGACCTTGGCGATGACCGAGGCGGCGGCGATGGAGAGGCTGAGGCCGTCGCCGCCCACCAGACAGCGCACCTGACACCCGAGCGGCGGCACCTGGTTGCCGTCCACCAGGGCATGCTCTACCGGCTGGCCGAGGGCCTCCACCG
>DATJKV010000574.1:0-5539 GCA_035491155.1 Magnetospirillum sp.
ACTGCAACGGCGACATGGCCGAGATGGAGGCCATCGCCCGCGCAGTGCGACCTTTGACCGAGATCGCCCGCGAGCGTCTGGCCCTGGGCTTGCGCCAAAAGCGGGTGCCGCAGCGGCTGGATGTGGCGGCTGCTGTCAATCAGGTTGACGGATTGCTGGCATGAACAGCGTCGCCGGCATCGTCCAGCAGATTTCGGTGATGGCGCTGCCGCTGATCTTCGCCATTACCCTGCACGAGGCGGCGCACGGCTATGTGGCGTGGGCGCTGGGCGACGATACCGCCAAGCGGATGGGCCGCATCTCCCTCAATCCTGTTCGCCACATCGACCCGTTCGGCACGCTGATCTTGCCGCTGATCCTGATGGTGATGGGCTCGTTCGTGTTCGGTTGGGCCAAGCCGGTGCCGGTCAATTTCAGCAAGCTGAAGACCGGGCGTCTGGGTATGGCGCTGGTGGCGGTGGCGGGGCCGCTGGCCAATATCGCCATGGCGACGCTGGCCATCCTGCTGATACGCCACGTGGGTCTGCTGCCCTTGCGGGGCATCGACTGGGCTCGGCTCAACCTGGCAAATGCCATTTATCTCAATCTGTTGCTGGCCGTCTTCAATCTGCTGCCGATTCCGCCGCTGGACGGCGGCCGGGTCATGGTCGGCATCCTGCCGCGCCCGTTGGCGGTGCGGCTGGCCCGGGTCGAGAACGTGGGCGTGCTGATCCTGCTGGCCGCCCTGGTGCTGCTGCCCATGATCGGGCGTGATTTCGGCATGCCGTACCTCGACCCGTTTGACGCCGTCATCCAGCCCATGGTCAACCTGCTGCTGGAAGCGCTGGTGTCGGTGTTCGGGGACTTTTGATGTTCGAGGAGGATCAGGAGGGGCAGGGCCGCGAGGAGGGCGAGCGGCTGGTGCTCGACCTGGAGGGCTTCGAGGGGCCGCTGGACGTGCTGCTGGCGCTGGCGCGCGAGCAGAAGGTGGACCTGGCCAAGCTCTCCATCCTCAAGCTCGCTGACCAGTACCTGGAGTTCGTCCAGCGGGTGCGCCAGCGCCACCTGGACCTAGCGGCCGAATATCTGGTGATGGCCGCCTGGCTGGCCTATCTCAAATCCCGTCTGCTGCTGCCCGAGCCGGAACCCGAGCAGGAGGGCCTGCCCAGCGCCGCCGAGATGGCCGAGGTGTTGGCCTTCCGCCTGCGCCGGTTGGAGGCCATGCAGCGTGCCGGCACGTCGCTGATCACCCGTCCACAGCTGGGCCGCGATTTCTTCGGCCGGGGCGCCCCCGACGAGGTGCCGGTGGTGACCCGCTCGATCTTCGACGTGCAGCTATTCGACCTGTTGAAGGCCTATGCCGACCACATCGTGCGCACCTCGGTGCGCACGCTGACCATCGAGGCGCCCGACCTTTATTCGGTCGAAGACGCGCTAAAGCGTCTGGAAAAGCTGCTGGGTCAGATGCCCGATTGGTCGGTGCTGTCGTCCTATCTGCCGCAATTCGAGGGTGACCCGCTGAAGATGAAGTCGGCGGTGGCCTCCACTTTTATCGCCGCGCTGGAACTGGCTAAGCAGGGGCGGCTGCAACTGCGCCAGGACGGCGGGGCCTACAGTCCCATTTATGTGAAATCCCTGGGAGGGGGCGAGGGGTGAGCGTCGAGTTGGAACATCTGCGCCTGATCGAGGCCATGCTGTTCGCCAGCACCGAACCGCTGGACGAGCGCGCCCTGGCGGAACGGCTGCCGGCCGGGCTGGACGTGGGCACTCTGTTGGCCGAGCTTCAGGCGCAATACGCGCCGCGCGGCGTCAATCTGATGCGGCGCGAGGGCAAGTGGGCCTTCCGCACCGCCGCCGACTTGGCCGGCCAGCTGGTGATCGAGCAGACCCAGACCAGGCGCCTGTCCCGCGCCGCCATTGAGGTGTTGGCCATCATCGCCTACAACCAGCCCATTACCCGCGCCGAGATCGAGGAGGTGCGCGGCGTCGCCCTGTCCAAGGGCACGCTGGACCTGCTGTTCGAGGCCGGCTGGATTCGCCCCAGGGGGCGGCGGCGCACTCCTGGCCGGCCGCTGCAATGGGCAACATCTGATGCCTTCCTAGACCATTTCGGCCTGGAAAGTCTCGAAGACTTGCCCAACCTCAAGGAATTGAAGGCGGCCGGTCTATTGGATACCCGTCCGGCCGCTGACGCCTACGGTAATCGTGCGGTCGAGGGCGACTCTCCGGTCGATACCCTGGAAGAGGACGATGAACCCGACATCGAGCCCCTCGATGACGAGGCCTTGCTGGGACTGGCGGAATAGCCCGCAATATCGGGTATTTGTGAAACGGGGGCGGTTGCGGTGTTCACGCTCTTCTGCGATGATCCGCGCCCAACCCAATGCATGGGCAGGAGTGACGGTCTATGGGTAGTTTCAGCATTTGGCACTGGCTGATCGTTCTGGTCATCGTGCTGCTGCTGTTCGGCGCCGGTAAGATTCCGAAGCTGATGGGCGACATGGCCAAGGGCGTCAAGGAATTCAAGAAGGGCCTGGCCGAGGACGACGAGGCCGATGCCAAGTCGAAGCAGATCGACCAGCAGAATTCGGCCAAGACCGCCGACCAGGAATCCGTCAAGCACTAGGCTTGGCGCGCGGGCAGCGGAGTATTCGCGTTCATGTTCGACATCGGCTGGGATGAGATGGCCTTGATCGCCGTGGTGGCGTTGATCGTCATCGGGCCCAAGGACCTGCCGGTGGTGCTGCGCCAGATGGGCCGCTGGACGCGCAAGGCGCGCGAGCTGGCCGGCGAGTTCCAGCGCGGCGTCGACGACATGATGCGCGAAAGCGAGCTGGCCGAGCTGAAGGGGAAGGTGGAAAAGGCCACCGACCCCAACATGCTGCGCCGCGAGATCGAGAAGACCATCGACCCCACCGGCGACATCGCCCGCAGCCTTGAGCCGCCGGTGCTGCCGGCCCTGGACGAGGTCAAGCTCGCCGCCGAGGCGCCCAAGGCCGAGGAAGCGGTAAAGGAGGAGGCTGGCGCGCCCGCGCCGGCCAAGCCCGAATTGCCGATCGAGCTGCCGGTCTCCGCGCCGTTCCAGGCGCCACCTAAGCCGCCAGAGCCCTAAGGACCACCGGACGTGGACGCCCCGCCCGACGAAAAAACCATGCCGCTGCTCGAACACCTGATCGAGCTGCGCACCCGGCTGTTGTGGTCGCTGCTGGCCTTCATCCTGGCCTTCGCCGTCTGCTTCTACTTCGCCGGCGACATCTATTCGTTTCTGCTGGAGCCTTACGCCAAGGCGGCCCTGGCCAAGGGCGGCATGCGCCGGCTGATCTACACCGCGCCCACCGAGGCATTCTTCACCTACGTCAAGGTGGCCGCCTTCACCGCCGCGGTGGTCTGCTTCCCGGTGTGGGCGGGCCAGCTGTGGGCCTTCATCGCGCCCGGCCTTTACCGGCATGAGCGCCAGGCCTTCGCCCCCTTCCTGGTGGCGACGCCGGTGCTGTTCACCATGGGCGCGGCGCTGGTCTACTTCATCGTCCTGCCCATGGTTTACACCTACCTGCTGGGTTTCGAGCGGCTGCTGCCCGGTGCCGACGAGCTGCCCATCCAGTTGGAGGCCAAGGTCAGCGAATCGCTTTCGTTGGTGATGACGCTGATATTCGCCTTCGGCATGGCGTTCCAGATGCCGGTGCTGCTGACCCTGCTGGCCCGCGTCGGGCTGGTGACGGCGGAAGGCCTGGCGTCCAAGCGTCGCTACGCCATCGTCGGCGTTTTCATCTTCGCCGCCGTGGTCACCCCGCCCGACGTGGTCAGCCAGTGCTCGCTGGCCCTGCCCATGATTGTTCTGTACGAACTGTCCATCATCTCGGCCCGCATGGCCGAGAAGAAGCGCGCCGAGCGCCTGGCTGCCGAAGAGGCGGCCGACGAAGATCCGGTGGCGGACGAAACCGACTTCAATTCCTGACCTCCCAGGCTTATAAGCCTAGCCATCCCGCTGCCCGGAAGGCCTGTCATGCACGATCTCAAGTGGATTCGCGAAACCCCTGCCGCGTTCGACGCCGGCCTTGCCCGCCGTGGCCTTGAGGCCCGCTCGGGAGAAATCCTGGCGGTCGACACCGAGCGGCGCGCCGTGCAGACCCGCCTCCAGGAGATGCTGGCGCGGCGCAACGAGCTGTCCAAGCAGATCGGCATCCTCAAGAAGCAGGGCCAGGACGCCTCGGCCGCGATGGACGAGGTGGCCAAGCTCAAGGAAGACGTGCCGGCCCTGGAAATACAGGATCGCGAGTTGGGCGAGCGCATCGATGCCATCCTGGCCGCGCTGCCCAATATCCCCGCCACCGACGTGCCCGACGGTCCCGACGAGGAGCACAATGTCGAGCTGCGCAAGTGGGGCACCCCGCGCGAGTTCGCCTTCGCCCCCAAGGAGCACGACGCCCTGGGCGACGCCTTGAAGCTGATGGATTTCGACGGCGCCGCCAAGCTGTCGGGCGCTCGCTTCGTCGTGCTGAAGGGCAAGCTGGCCCGTCTGGAGCGCGCTCTGGCCCAGTTCATGCTGGACGTCCAGACCGAGGAGCACGGCTACACCGAGGTCAGCCCGCCCACCCTGGTCAAGGACACCGCCCTGTTCGGCACCGGCCAGCTGCCCAAGTTCGGCGAGGATTTGTTCAAGACCAACACCGGTCACTGGCTGATCCCCACCGCCGAGGTGCCGCTGACCAACCTGCTGGGCGACACCATCGTCGACGAATCGGCGCTGCCCATCCGCATGACGGCGCTGACCCCGTGCTATCGCTCGGAAGCGGGCGCCGCCGGCAAGGACACCCGCGGCATGATCCGCCAGCACCAGTTCTGGAAGGTGGAGATGGTCTCCATCGCCCATCCCGACCGGTCGGGCGAGGAGCACGAGCGCATGACCCAGTGCGCCGAGACCATCCTGCAGCGCCTGGGTCTGCCGTACCGCGTCATCGTGCTGTGCACCGGCGACATGGGCTTTTCGGCGCAGAAGACCTACGATATCGAGGTGTGGCTGCCGGGCCAGAACCGCTATCGCGAAATCTCGTCCTGCTCGAACTGCGGTGACTTTCAGGCGCGCCGCATGAAGGGCCGCTTCAAGTCGGACAAGGGCAACCGCCTGGTCCATACGCTCAACGGCTCGGGCCTGGCTGTGGGCCGTACCCTGGTCGCGGTGCTGGAGAACTACCAGCAGGAGGACGGCTCCATCGTGGTGCCCGAGGTGCTGCGCGGCTACATGGGCGGGCTGGACGTCATCCGCTGATGCATTCGCCCATCCTCGACCTGTCCAACGCGCGCATCCTCGTTTCCAACGACGACGGCATCCATGCTCCCGGCATCAAGGTGCTGGAGAAGGTGGCGCGCGCGCTGTCCAAGGACGTCTGGGTGGTAGCGCCCGAGGCCGAGCAATCGGCCGCCGGCCACTCGCTGACCATCCGCCGGCCGTTGCGGGTGCGCCAGCTGTCGCGGCGGCGCTATGCGGTCGACGGCACGCCCACCGATGCGGTGCTGCTGGGCATCAACCACGTGCTCAAGGACAAGAAGCCGACGTTGGTGC
>DATJKV010000575.1:0-2392 GCA_035491155.1 Magnetospirillum sp.
GCAGAATCCCGGGCCGGCTGCGGCTATTCGGCAATCGCGGCGTCAGCGGTATCGACGGCAATCTCTCCACCGCCTTCGGGATCGCCGCCGCCCGGGGGACCGCTGTGGCGGTCATCGGCGATCTCGCCCTGCTGCATGACCTCAACGCCCTGGCGCTGGGCAGCACTCACCGGCTGGTGGTCGTGGTGGTGGACAATGGCGGCGGCGGCATCTTCGACCACCTGCCCCAAGCCGGCCTGCCGGAATTCCAGGAGGCTTGGCTGGCCCCCCAAAGCCTCTCCCCCGCCGATGCCACCCGGGCCTTCGGGCTGGATTACATCGGCGCGGGAGGCGTCGGTGCGGCCGTCGCCGCCGTCCAGGCGGCCTTGGAGCGCCCCGTCTCCACCCTTGTCCACATAGCGATAGACCGAGCGGTCAGTTTGGATCGTTGCCGGCAATTCCATTCCCTCTATGACCAAGGAGCCTCCGTTCATGATCCAGTGGCAGCCTTTCCCCGGCGTTGAGTATTCCGACATCCTGGTCCACAAGGCCGAGGGCATCGCCCGGATCGCTATCAACCGTCCCCATGTACGCAATGCCTTCAGGCCGGAGACGCTGGACCAGATCATGGCGGCACTGCAAGCGGCCCGTCTCGACCGTGAGGTGGGCGTGATCATCCTGACCGGCACCGGCACCGAAGCGTTCTGTTCCGGCGGCGATCAGAAAATCCGGGGCGAGGATGGCGGATACAAGGACGAATCCGGGGTTAACCACCTCAACGCCCTCGACCTGCAGCGCATGATCCGCACCCTGCCCAAGCCGGTGGTGGCCATGGTGGCGGGCTGGGCCATGGGCGGCGGCAACGTGCTGCATCTGGTCTGCGACCTCACCATCGCCGCCGACAACGCCCGCTTCGGGCAGACCGGCCCTAAGGTCGGCAGCTTCGACGCCGGCTTCGGCTCTGGCCTGATGGCCCGGACCATCGGACTGAAGAAGGCCAAGGAGGTCTGGTTCCTGTGCCGTCAATACGACGCCCAGCAAGCTCTCGACATGGGACTGGTCAACGCCGTGGTCCCGCTCGATCGGCTGGAGGAGGAAACCGTGCAGTGGTGCCGCGAGATGCTGCAACATTCGCCGACGGCGCTGCGGGTGCTGAAATCCGGCTTCAACGCCGATACCGACGGCCTGTCGGGCATTCAGGAGCTGGCCGGCAATGCCACCGCCCTGTTCTACATGACCGAGGAGGGCCAGGAAGGCCGCAACGCATTCAACGACAAGCGGCGCCCCGATTTTACCCGGTTCCCGCCCCGGCCGTGATTACCGCCATCCGCCTCAGGCCCTACGTCTTGCCGCTCGTGCGGCCATGGGTCGCCGCCTCGGCGACCCTTTTGACGCGGCGGGGCATGTTGCTGCGGGTGGAAGCGGAGGACGGAGAAAGCGGCTGGGGCGATTGCGCTCCGCTCCCCAGTTCCGGCACGGACGCCCACCAGCGGGCCTTTGCGGCACTGAACGCCGTTGCCCACACCCTGCCGGGAAGAACCGTCGCGGCGGTTCTGGGTGACTTGTCCGGCCTCGAGCCGCCCGAGGCGCGGTGGGCGGTGGAAACCGCCCTGCTGGATCTGACCGCCCGTCGCCGGGGGGTTCCCCTGGCCCACCTGCTGGAGAACCGGCCGGCAACCGAGGTCGCGATCAACGCCGCGCTGGGTCCGCTTGACGACGGTTGTGCCGGACGGGCGCTGGCGGCGTTGGATCGGGGCTTCACTCTCGGCAAGATCAAGGTCGGCCTGGCACCGGTCGAGCGAGAACTTCGGGCGTTGCGGGAGCTGAACGAACTGCTCGGTGGCGCTATGCGGCTGCGCCTGGATGCAAACCGCTCCTGGGACGAGACCGACGCAAGGCGGTTCCTGGCGGGGCTGTCCGACCTTCCGATGGATGGGATCGAGGAGCCGCTGGCGGCGCCGACCCTGGGGGCCTTGGGACGATTGCAGGCGCCGGTGTCCTTCGCCCTGGCCATCGACGAATCCCTGGCCGAGTTGGGGGGGGGGGCGGCCGTCTCTTCCGGCGCGGTCCGCCGGCTGGTGGTCAAGCCGGCCCGGCTCGGCGGCATCGGGCGCACCCTTGGCCTCGCCGCCAAGGCGCGAGACGCGGGAATGGAGATGGTGGTGACCTCGGTGGTGGAATCGGCCGTCGGGGTCGCCGCCGCCGCCCATCTGGCCGCCACTCTGCCGCTGCCCGCCGTTCACGGCCTAGCCACCTCGGACTGGCTGGCCGAGGACGTCTGCCCGCCGCCGGTTCTGGCCCAAGGGAGGTTGATGCTGCCCGATGGCCCTGGGCTAGGGGTGTCTCCCCTCGATCAGGCGCCGTAACGCCACCCGATCGGTCTTACCGTTGCCGAGCAAAGGCAAGGCATCAA
>DATJKV010000576.1:0-2635 GCA_035491155.1 Magnetospirillum sp.
TCACATGCACATGGAGCTGCGGCACCATATTGCCCAGCGCCGCCACATTCATCTTCCGCGCGCCGGTCAGGTTCTGCAGCTTGTGCGATGCCTGGGCAATCTCCTCGACCAAGATCTGGCGGTCGGAGGCATCCAGTTCGTGCACCTCGGTAATGCCGTGGCGGCGCGGCACCAACACCAACCAGGGGTAGTTGGAATCATTGAGCAAAAGAACGCGGCACAGCGGCCAATCGGTAACGAACAGCGTGTCGGCCTCCAGCCTTTCATGCAGAACGAACATCGGTATCGGCCCTCCTTCATTGCCCTCTGTGGACTTTCGCGTTATGACCAACGTCAAATTTTGCTGACGAGCCGCCCCAATGCGTCGACGCCGTTCCAGGAATCGCGACGAGCCCAGCCCGATCGGGATCGCCTTTACCAAGGTCGCCACCGTTTTCCTTGCCGCGATCATTGCCCTTGGCGTGACCGAATGGGCGGCGGGCTTGGCCATGGGCAAGATACGCGAGAATCGCTCGGCCGCCACGCCTTCGCTGTCGGATCCCGACATCGTCCGCCTTTACGACACCGACAATCCCACCCTCTACCGCGCGGTGCTGGAAGAGCTGGCCCGCCAGGGCGAAGCGGTTTACAGCCCGTTGGTGGAATACGCATCGGCGCCGCAACGGGGGCGCTATGTCACCGTATCCCCCGAAGGTTATCGCGGTAACGGCCAACCCCAAGACTTGGCTCGCGCCGGGGCCAAGGTGTTCGTTTTCGGGGGCTCCACCACCTTCGGGACCGGCGTGGCCGATGCCGAGACCCTGCCGGCCCAATTGGGCGAGGTGCTGCGTGCCGCCGACAAGGACGTGGAGGTGTTCAATTTCGGCGCCGCCTCGTGGTATTCGACCCAGGAGCGCGTGGCGCTGGAACGCCTGGTGACCGCCGGCATCCGCCCCGACGTGGCGGTGTTCGTCGATGGCCTGTCCGACTTCCAATCTTGCCAGGTGCCCGACCGTACCGCCTGGAGCAATCGTTTGGCTCAAGCCACCCTGGTGACCAGCCGGGTGCCGCTGACCGCCGAACTGGGCCGGCGCTCCAACCTGTTGGCGTTCGGCCGTTGGCTGTTCGGCGACGACAAGCCCGAGGCGCCCGACCGCACCACCCTGTGCAATTCGGATGCAGAGGTGGACCGGGTCATCCGCCGCCTGGACACCAACCGCCGCATCGTCGCCGCCATGGCTGACCGGCTGGGCTTCAAGGCGGTGTTCGTGCAACAGCCGGTGCCCACCTATCACTACGACAATTCCAAGCGCGCCATGCCGGTGAACACCGAACTGCTGGCGCACCATATGAATTCGGCCAAGGCCTACCCGCGTATGGCCGAGATGCGTGCCGCGGGGCAATTGCTGACGGACAACACCCTGTGGCTGGCCGAACTGGAGCCGGCCGAGGGCAACGCCTATGTGGACACCGTGCACTACAGCCCGCGGTTCAACCGCACCCTGGCCGAGGCCATCGGCCGCCTTATCCTCGACGGTGCGATGCTGCCGTGACGGGTAAGCGGGCTTGGCTGTTCCTGCTGGCGGTGCCGCCGCTGCTGTGGGCCGGCAACGCCTTGGTCGGCCGTTCCGTCATCAGCCTGCTGTCGCCCATCGAGCTGGCCTTCTGGCGCTGGCTGCTGGCGCTGGCGCTCCTGCTTCCCTTCACCCTGCGCAGCCTGTTGGAACATCGGCCTGTGCTGGTGGGGCGATGGCGGGCGGTGATCGGGCTGGGGCTGACCAGCGTGGCCGCCTACAATACCCTGCTCTACATGGCGGTGCACACCACCACGGCCATCAACGCCACCCTGATGGGATCGAGCATGCCGCTGATGATCCTGGTGCTGGGCCGGCTTTGGCTGGGCGAGCCCATCCGGCCTGCCCAGGCGTGGGGCATCCTAGTCTCGGCCTGCGGCATGCTGGCGGTGGTGACGCGGGGCGAGGCGGCGCGGCTGTTGGACCTCCAGCTTACCCCTGGCGACGGCCTGATGCTGGCGGCAACCCTGTCCTGGGCCGTTTATTCGGTCATGTTGCGCCGCTATCCGCTGCCGGTGCCGGGCTTCACCCTGCTGACGGCGCTGATCATGGTCGGTGTGGTGGCGCTGGCACCGCTCTATGCCGCCCATGTGGTCGCGCACGGCCTCCCGGCCGCCGGCCTGCCCGTGTGGGGCGCCATCGGCTACACCGCCCTGTTCGCCTCGCTGGTCGCCTATTACCTGTGGAACCGGGGCGTGGCGGCGGTGGGGGCGGCGGTGGCCGGGCAATACTCGTACCTCATCCCGCTGTTCACCGCGTTGCTGGCCATTCCCCTGCTGGGCGAAGAATTCCACTTCTATCACGCGCTTGGCGGCGGCCTCATTTTCGCCGGCATCGGTTTGGCAACTGATCGGAAGGCGCAAGGGCGCTAGGCCAGTGCATCGCAGACTTGCGCAACAGGCATGTTGCGAACAGCTCCCAGGACCCGCACAATGCATGCCAACTTAAGGGAGGACGGGAGCCGCAGCGTACGGTTCCCGCGCAAGCATTGCGGGAGGAAAGATGGCCCTGCCGAATGACGGCACGACCGCTGGCGAGACTCATCTCGATTGGAATTCTGCGCGCAAGCTGCTGGCCGGGCT
>DATJKV010000577.1:0-6430 GCA_035491155.1 Magnetospirillum sp.
CCATAGCGTGCCTGCAGGGCGTAGAAGCCGCGGATGGCGGCCGGAACCGCGCTGGGGTTGCTGGACTGGGCCGACGCCACCGAGGGGGGCGCCATAAATTCGACAACTTCCGCGCGCTTCTTTGCCTTATCGTAGGCCACACACACGCCACCCCCACCAAGACTGGCGGTTGACGGCTGGGTGACCGCCATCGTGAAATAGGCCACCACGGCGGCATCGGCCGCGCTGCCACCCGCCGACAGCACGTCACGGGCGGCCAGCACGGCGCGGGGCTCGTCGGCGGCGACCATGCCGCCGAAACCCTTGATGTAGCCGATGGAGCCCACCGGCTTGGACTCGGTGCACGAGGCCAGAAGGGCTAACAGCGACGCGGCAATGGCGGCGCGCTGCGAAGTGGAACGACGGACCGACGGAGAAAGGCTCTTGCTCACACGCTTGTTCCTTCTGGCGACTTTGGCGCTGGCGCTGGTGACGCCGCTGACCCCGGCTGCAGCCCAGCAGACCGCCCGGCGCAGCTTCATCCGCGATGCGGAGGTGGAAAATACCATTCGCGCCTTTGCTTCGCCACTGTTCCAGGCCGCCGGCCTGAACCCCGACGACGTGCGCATCCACCTGCTGGTGGACCCCAGCCTGAACGCATTCGTGGCGGGCGGGCAGAACCTGTTCCTTCACACCGGCCTGCTGATCCGGTCCGAGACTCCCGGCCAGCTGATCGGCGTCATCGCCCACGAGACCGGCCACATCGCCGGTGGCCACCTGCTGCGCATCCAGGACGCGGTGGGCGGCGCTTCGACCGAGGCCTTGCTGGGCGCCTTGCTGGGCGCCGCGGTGGGCGCCGCTTCGGGCCGCGGCGATGTGGGCGCGGCGGTGATGATGGGCAGCCAGGAAGTGGCCATGCGCAACCTCATGGCCTTCTCGCGCACCCAGGAGGCCTCGGCCGACGCCGCCGGCCTGTCCTATCTGGATGCCACCCAGCAATCGGCCAAGGGCCTCTTGGAATTCTTCGAGATCCTGGGCGACCAGGAATTGCTGGTTGCGGCGCGCCAGGACCCCTATGTGCGCACCCACCCGTTGACCCGCGACCGCGTCGCCAACGTGCGCGAGTTCGTCAACAAGTCGCCCTTCACCAACGCGGCGCCCCGCCCGGAATTCGTCGAAATGCATCGGCGCATGCGGGCCAAGCTGTTCGCCTTCCTGGAATCGCCGGTGCGCACCTTCCAGCGCTACAAGGAGACGGACAACAGCATCGAATCGCGCTACGCCCGCGCCATCGCCTCGTACCGCAAGCCCGATATGGACACCGCCCTGCCGCTCATCGATGGGCTCATCGCCGAGCGGCCCAAGGACCCCTATTTCTGGGAGCTGAAGGGCCAGATGCTGTTCGAGAACGGCCGCGGCGGCGAGGCGCTGGCGCCCTATCGCAAGGCGGTGGCGCTGCTGCCCGGCAATGCGCTGCTGGAAACCGAGCTGGCCCAAGTAGAAGTCGAGCAGGAAGACCAGTCCCTGCTGGCCGAAGCCAAGGGGCACCTCAACAAGGCCCTGCAGACCGAGCCGGACAATCATTCGGCCTGGCGCCTGCTCGCCATCGCCCACGGCCGCCTGGGCGACGAGGGCATGGCCGCCTACGCCATGGCCGAGCAGACCCTGCTGGAGGGCAAGCTGTCCGACGCCGCCTACCATGCCGGCAAGGCGGAACGCCTGCTGCCCCGCTCGGGCCCTATCTGGCTGCGCATCCAGGACATCAAGGAACGCGCCAGCCAGGTCAAGGCGGAGCGTGACCGCAGGTAGCCCCCTACCCCCTTGTCGGCCCTCCCCACATCCGCCAATATGCCCAGGCTTTCGCGACTGGAGTTTCCCAAAGCATGATCCGCAAGTCCTTCGGCGTCTTCGCCGCGATCCTTCTCAGCCTGACGCTGGCCATTCCGGCCGCGCGCGCCCAGGAAGACCAGACCTTCAATGCCCAGCAGACCGACGCCATCCGCAAGATCGTGCGCGCCTATCTGATGGAGCACCCCGAGGTCATCGGCGACGCCATCGAGGCCCTGCGCGAGAAGATGCGCGTCCAGGCCGAGGCCGAGGCCAAGAAGGTGGTGGAAGCGCGCAAGGCTGAGCTGTTGTTCGCCAAGGACGATCCGGTGGCCGGCAATCCCAAGGGCGACGTCGTCATTGTCCAGTTCTTCGACTACAACTGCCCCTATTGCAAGGTGGTGCTCGATCCGCTGATGGAAGCCGTCAAGGCCGACGGCAAGACCCGCCTCGTGTTCAAGGACATGCCCATCCTGTCCGAGGAATCGGTGCTGGCCGCCCGCGTCGCCCTGGCCGCCAAGGCCCAGGGCAAGTACGAGGAGGTGCACCGCGCCTTCATGAAGTTCCGCGGCAAGCTGGACGAGAAGACCATCTACCGCCTGGCCGGCGAGGCCGGCGCCAACGCCGACCAGCTGAAGAAGGACGCGCTGTCGCCCGAGATCGAGAAGCAGCTGAAGAAGAACCTGGAGCTGGCCCACGCCCTGGACATCTCGTCCACCCCCAGCTTCATCATCGCCGACGCCAACGGCAACAACGCTCGCCCGCTGTCGGGCGCCATCGAGGGCCAGGTGTTCACCCAGCTGATCAAGCTGACCCGCAACGGCGGCAAGGCCGGCCCGCAGCAGTAAGCGCAGGCGCCGTCCCGGAACGACGAAGGGGACCCTTTCGGGTCCCCTTTTTCTTTGGGAAGCCGTATCGCCCCCTTAGGTCTTGAGGTCGCGCGCCGTCGTGGTCATCTCGTCGGCAGTCTTGAAGACCTGGGCGTTGGTGGAATACGCCTTCTGCGTCATGATCATGCGGGTGAACTCGTCCTCGATGCTGGTGGTCGAGCCTTCCAGCGAGGAGGTAACGAACGAGCTGTTCTCGCCGGGCACCTGGTCGATGGAGCTGACCGTCATGGCGCCGGCCGCGGCGGTGCGCCGGAACATGGTGCCCGAGACCGGATCGAGCGAGTTCTCCGCCACGAAATTGGCCACCGGCACCTGGAACAGCACGCGCGAGTGGCCATTGTCGTAATAGCCGACCATCTCGCCCTTCTCGTTGAACGCGGTGCCGGCCAGCAGACCGCGGGCGTATCCGTCCTGGCTCACCGTGCCCGTGTAGAGGCTGCTCGAGTCGTATTGGCTCAGCTTGGCCAAGTCCATATTAACCGTGGCGGTGGTCGGTGTGGCCACGCCGGTGGTCGGGTCCGTCACCGTCCAGTTGAAGTTCAGCGGAACCGTGGTTGCGGCTGCGCCGTTGACCTTGAGCAACTGGCCCGACGAGCCCGTGGTGGTGGGATCCGCATATTCCAGCAGGACGGGCTCGGGCGGCGGCCCGCTGCCATCCCCCCCCATCACATGCATGTACCAGGAGTTCGTTCCGGCACGCTCGAAGGCCAGGTTGACCACGTGGCTGTTGAACTGGTCGTCGAACACCTCGACCGGAATCTTCTGCACGGTCTCGATGGGGCCGCCGAGATTCACCTTGGGCTGCGAGCCGTTCAGGCTCAGCGTCTTGCTGGTCGTCCCCGCTGTCGCGCCATAGGTCGTGGGATCCCAGGTGATGGAGAGGTCCAGCGAGCGGCTTGAGGGTGAGACGATGTTGTCGTTGCTGTCCAGCGTGACCGTCTGCGTCTGCGCGGGAATGGTGCCCACGCCAGCGGCCATGCTGGGCGTCACCGTCCAAGTGTTGCCGGCCGTGCGGGCCCAGTCCAGCGTGACAGTCTGGTTGACGCCGTTGGGATCCATCACCGAGGCGGTGCTGGTATAGGTCGAGGCACCGAGCAGGTTCACCGTCGTGGGGGGATCAGTGGGAAGGCCGCTCGCCCAATTTATGCCGACCGCATCCAGACCCGGTGCCGGCTGGGATAGTACGCCGAACGGATCGGCATCCACCGTGATCGGCCCGGTACCGATGGTCCCCGCAGCGGCCGGGAGGGAGGGGGTCACCGTCCAGGTGTTGCCGTCCACCCGGTTCCAGTTCAGCGTCATGTCATAGGCGGTGTTGGTGTTGGGATCCGTCACCGACTGCGTGCTGGTGAAGGTTTTCGCGGTCATGGGCGATTGCGAAGGCAGATTACCTTGAATGCTGCCCGAAGTCGTGGCGCGGCCGGGCAAGGTGATCTGGGTCGGATTGCCCAGGGCGGCGTTATTGACCGCCGAAGTACCGTTATTGGCGATGGGTTTGGGCGCCATCGTGTAGACCGGCTCAAGCTTGGCATTGGCGGGAATGGCGCCGCTGCTGTCGGCCATCCACCCCAGCAGGTAGGAACCCGCATCGTTGAGGAAATACGAACGCGCCAAGGTGGGGTCGGTATCAGCACCATAGGCGCGATGCCAGTTACCGGCGCGGGTGTACATCACCGAATTGGAATCGGTGGTGGAAACATTGGTGGGCACGTTGGTGACGCCGGCACCGCTGCCCGCCACGGCAGCCGTCAACATTCCCTGCACCGGCGGCGCCACCATGAAGAAGCCGTTGCCGTTGATGGCCAGGTCGGTGCTGGTGGTGGACGCCTGGATGACGCCCTGCGCCTGGATCAGATTGCGCTGGGTCGCCTGGACGCCAAAGATGTTGAGGCCGGTGGTCGACGTCGCAGGCGCAGCATGTTGTTCCGACATCACCGTCGAGAACATCATCTCCTGGCGCTTATAGCCGGTGGTGTTGACGTTGGCGATGTTCTGGGAAATGGACCCCAGATCGGTAGTGAATACCTGCATCGCCGAACTAGCGTTGTTGAACGCGCCCCACAGCATCGCGAGCCCTCCTTAAGGCCTCGGAATCATATATTTACCCGGAAACCGGGGTTTGCATGACCCGTGCCAAACAAGAAGAGCTTTAAAATCAACGCGCTAGCAAGACACTCACCCGGCAAGATACGCCACCAGGGCGTATTTCGCCCGGCGCACCCGGCAGCTTTTACCCAGACAATGGCAGCTGACGGGTGATACGGCCGAGGCGGCGCGGCCAGGCGAAAAAAAAGCCCTTGGTCTCCCCAGGGCCTGTTTTGCGGGACTGCCAGGCCTTAGAACGTGTAGCGCGCGCCTAACAGGACCTCGTCGGTGACCAGGCTGCCCTTGGAGTGCTCGGCCACGCCGCCACTGGCCGTGGTGTTGCTGCCAACCGTGATCTGGCCGGCATCAAGGTGACGATATCCCAAATCCAGGGTCACACGCTCGTTCAGCTCGTAGGCCACGCCGGCCCCCAATTGCCACGCGAAATTGGTCTCGGTCTGATCCGGCAGGCTGAGGTCCGCGAAGGCTCCCCGGAAATGCAGCGAGGCATTGCGTGATTGCACCACCGCCAAGCCGACGCCACCGCCGGCGTAAGGCTTGAAAGCACCGAAGCGGAAGGGCTCGATGTAGCCGTTGACCATGAAGGTCCAGGCGTCGATGTCCACGTTGTACTTGTCGAGAAGACCCGCCTGCGAGGTCGACACTGAATAACCGGAGCGGTAATCCACAGCCAGCTCGGTACGGAACATGTCATCAAAGCGATAGCCTGCATTCAGGCCCACTACCCAGCCGGTCCCGGCATCGGTGTTCACATGGGTGCCCTGAAGAAAGGTGGCCGGGCCCGCCCCAAGCTCCTCGGCATTCTGCCACTTGGTCGATTCCGAGAAGGAAACGCCCCCTTCGGCACCAAGGTAAAAGCCCGCCTTGTCGGCAGCCAAAGCGGAACCGGAAAGCAGCGCCGACAACGCAGCAGCGCACGCCAAAACCTTTTCCACACGAGCCATCGCAGCCCCTCCCCTACAAATGTTATTTTTGGCCCACATGGGGAATACACGCTCAACGGAGACATGGCAACCCATGGGGGAATGCCTAAAGCGAAGCGGCGCGTTATGGTTTGCTGAGAGACCCTGTATCCAATCGCCCGGCTGCGATCGGTTGAATCCGGCAATGGCCCTGACTAGCTGACTCTTGGGCGCAAATCGGTGGAGGGTGAAGCGTGCCTGCGCAACTCAACCATACGATCGTCTGGTCATCGGACCAGACGAAGTCCGCTCTGTTCCTGGCTGAGATGCTGGGGCGACCAGCGCCGGTCCGCTTCGGTCATTTCGACGTGGTGGAACTCGACAATGGCGTATCGCTCGACTTCGCCAATGCCGACGGCCCGATCCGACCGCAACACTACGCCTTCCTGATCAGCGAGGCGGATTTCGACGCTGTCCTCGGCCGCATCCACGAGCGGGGCCTCGAGCATTGGGCCGATCCGCTGCACCATCGCCCCGGCGAGATCAATCATAACGATGGCGGGCGCGGGGTCTACTTTCCCGACCCCGATGGTCACAACCTGGAAGTGATCACGCGTCCCTACGGCAGCGGTGCTGGCTGAACCCGGCGGACCCACCCGGCCCGCCGGAGGCCCCTTTCAGATGAAATAGGCCTTCAAGGGCGCGAAACCGTTGAAGTTGACCGCC
>DATJKV010000578.1:0-3014 GCA_035491155.1 Magnetospirillum sp.
GCCGCCTTCCAGCCCCGGCACCATTTCGCCGACGGCGCCGCCCTTGGCCTCATGGAGGCGGAAGCGGTAAGGGCCGGCTTCGCAATAGGCCAAGGCACGGCGGTACCAGTACTTCAGCTCGTCAAAAGTGATGGGCCAGCCGCTCCAGGGGACGTGCGGCCTGGGTTCCAGATCGATGGGGTCGAAGGGGACGCAACGCCCGCCCCACAAGGTCGAGGTACCGCCCAGACCGCGCACCCGGTACAGCGCCAGCGGCGGATGTCGGGCAGGGTCCAGCACCTCGCCGGCGAACTCGTCCAGTCGGCGGGTTTCGGGCGCCTTGCCGCCGGCCTCCAGCAAGAGGACCTTGAGGCCCGAGCCCATCAACTCGTGGGCCAGGGTTATGCCTGCGGGGCCGGCGCCGACGATGGCGATGTCGGCGTCCAGGCAAAGGTCGGCGGGAATCTGGTGGGCGTCGACGATCATCCTGGGCACTCCGGGTGTCTTTGGCCGGAGAGCCTACGCCAAGGGGCGAGGGGGGGCGTGCATGCAGGCGGGGTGGCGGGCGGAACCGAAGCAGCGGCATTGAGCCGAGAGGATGGGTCAACCGCGCGGCCGGGGCAGAGCCACCTGCACGCGCAATCCTCCCTCGGGGCGGTTGGCTAATACGATATCGCCGCCATGGGCGCGGACGGCGGCCCGAGCGATGGAAAGGCCTAGTCCGGTGCCACCTGTGGCGCGGTTGCGGCTGGCCTCCAGGCGAACGAAGGGAGCGAAAACGCGCTCGAATTCGGATTCGGGGATGCCGGGGCCGTCGTCGTCGATGGTCACCACCACATCGCCATTCCACTCGGCCAGGGCGGCGCGGGCACGGCCGCCATACTTGCGGGCGTTGTCCAGCAGGTTGGCGAAGGCGCGCTTCAGCGCCACCGGCCCGGCCGGCATCACCAGGCTGTCGGGGCCGTCATAATCGGCGCCCATGTCCTCGGCCAGGCCCTGCACCAGCGCGGCCATGTCCACCGGCCGGCGCTCCTCGCGCGTGGCGTCGTCGCGGGCGAAGGCCAGGGTGGCGGCGATCATATGCTCCATTTCCTCCAGGTCGGCCAGCATCTTGGCGCGTTCGTCCTCGTCCTCGACGAACTCGGCACGCAGGCGCATGCGGGTGATGGGGGTGCGCAGATCGTGGCTGATGGCCGCCAGCATCTGGGTGCGATCCTCGACGAAGCGACGGATGCGGCCCTGCATGACGTTGAACGCATGGGTGGCCAAGCGGATTTCACGCGGACCCGTCTCGGACAACGGCGGGGCCGCCACGTCCACGCCCAGGCGTTCCGCCGCCGCGGCGAAGCCGGCGAAGGGGCGGGCGGCACGGCGCACCGCCCACAGCGCGGCCAGGGTGACCGCCGCCAGCGAGCTCAGCAGCAGGGCCAGGAAGCGCGGCTGCCACATGGTCTCGTCGCCATCCAGCGGGGCCACGACGTTGAGCCAGGAATTATCCGACAGCCGCACCGAGATGCGGAGCGCCGGGCCATGCACGAAGCCGAAACCGCCCATGGCGTGGAAATGCTCGCGCGGTCCGCCGCCCTGTCCCATGCCCCATCCGGGCGGGGGCTCGGGCGGCTCGGGCGGCGGGCGGGTGGAAACGCGGATTTCATGGCCGCTCAGGTGCATGCCCAGGTGGCGTGCCACCGAACCGGCCAGACCGGTCCAGTCGCCGGCATCGGGCACCACCGGGTTGACGCCCCAGCCGGCGCGGAAGCCCGAGGTGTCCATGCTGCGCAGGGTCTGCCGGCGCGCCTCGACCGGGGTCTCCTCCAGCAGGTTGGCGATGGAGGCCACACGCTCGGCGGCGTTGCGTCCGCCCAGGGCGGCCAACGCCTCGGAGCGCTGGTCGGCAAAAGTCAGCAGGGCGGCGGCCAGGGCGCCCGCCAACGCCGCCACCAACACCAGGGCGGTGCGGCCCACCAAGGTGTCGGGCAGCCAGCGGGGGCGCCTTATGATCATGACCGCGCCACCTCGGAGGTGAACAGGTAGCCGCCGCCACGCACGGTCTTGATCAGCTGCGGTTCCTTGGCATCGTCGCCCAGCTTGCGGCGCAGGCGGCTGACCTGAATGTCGATGGAGCGGTCGAACGGAATGGCCTGGCGGCCGCGGGCGAAGTCCAGCAACTGGTCGCGCGACAGCACCCGGCGGGGATGCTCGACGAAGGCCATCAGCAGGTCGAATTCGCCGGCCGACAGGGTCATTACCACACCCTCGGGACTCAAGAGGTCGCGGGTGGCCACGTCCAACTGCCAGCCGTCGAAGCGGTATCTGGTGGCCGAGCCCGCCTCGACGGCGGCCTGGGGCGCCGCGTTGGGAGCCGAGCGCCGCAGCACCGCCTTGATGCGGGCCAGCAATTCGCGCGGGTTGAAGGGCTTGGCCAGGTAGTCGTCGGCGCCCATCTCCAGTCCGACGATGCGGTCGGTGTCCTCGCCCATGGCCGTGAGCATGACGATGGGCAAGGCCGAGCCCTTGGCGCGCAGCTTGCGGGTCAGGCTCAGGCCGTCCTCGCCCGGCATCATCAGGTCCAGCACCACCAGGTCGATGGACCAGGATTCCAGGGCCTTTTCCATGTCGGGACCATCCTGGGCGGTGGTCACCCTCAGGCCGTGCTTGGACAGGAAGCGGGCCAAGAGGTCGCGGATTTCGCGGTCGTCGTCGACCACCAGGATGTGAGGCTGCGTCTCCATGGTGCCCAGTATAGCGTGACGGCGGAAAACCCGGCGGTGGAACTTGGTAACGATGGGTAACAGCAGCGATACCCTTGGTTACCATTTTAAATATCGTCCCGTTACACGACCTTGGTGGAATGGTCCCCATCGGAACTCGTTCCGCTTCAAGGAGGATGAGATGAAACTTGTGACCCGCATCGCCGCCGCCGCGCTCATCGGCCTTGGCATCGGCGCCGTTGACGCCGCCGCCCAGAATGCCCCCGGCACGCCGCCGATGCCCCAGGCCGCCCGCCAGGCGCCGGCGCCGCTGACGCCCGAGCA
>DATJKV010000579.1:0-1900 GCA_035491155.1 Magnetospirillum sp.
AACCAGGGCGGCAAGACCGGCGCAAGCGTGTTCCTGTTCGCCACCGAGGACGGCACCATCGCCGGCTGGAGCCCGAGCGTGAACGCCTCCAATGCGGTCATCGCCGTCAATCAGGCCTCGCAGGGGGCCGTCTTCAAGGGAATTACCATCGCCCAGCAGGGCAACAGCGATCGGCTGTTCGCCGCCGATTTCGCCAACGGGCGGGTGGACGTGTTCGACAGCCAGTTCCACTCCGTCAGCTCGTTCACCGATCCCAACGTTCCTGCGGGCTTCGCTCCGTTCAACGTACAGAACGTCAATGGCGCGCTGTTCGTCACCTTCGCCAAGCGCAAAACCGGTGGAACCGACGATCAGGCCGGACCGGGCAACGGTTTGATCGACGTTTTCGACACTAACGGCACCCTGATCCGGCGGCTGGCCACCGGCGGCACCCTGAATTCGCCCTGGGGCGTCACCCTGGCGCCCGCCAATTTCGGCCAATTCAGCAACGCCTTGCTGGTGGGCAATTTCGGCGACGGGCGGGTCAATGCGTTCGACCCCGTCTCCGGCCGCTTCCTGGGACAGGTCACCAAGCCGGGCGGCCAGCCCCTGACCATCGACGGCCTGTGGGCCCTGCATCCGACCCAGGGCAGGAACAACTCGCTGACCTTCTCGTCCGGTCCCAATGGCGAGAAGAACGGCCTCGTCGGCACCCTTCAGCCGGCGCCCACAACCACAGCCGCAACAACGGCTGCGACGACAGCGGCGGCGGCCACGACCCGAACGGCAATGACAGCCGCCAGCACCAACATGGCCAGACACTGACGTTAAAGGAGGGTGGCCCCAGCCACCCTCCTTCCTCCACCCTCCGGCCTCTTTCGCCCAGATGGCCGTCAGGTGGCACGCATCCCAACTCCGCCGCGCGTACCATGCCGACCCCGACGCATGACGGAGAATGCCCGTGCCGCCGCATCGCGCCGTCTTCTTCGTCGCCGCCCTGCTGGTCGCGCCGGATTTCGCCGGCGCTTCGGACGGCGCCAAGCGGGTCGTTTCCTTGGCAGAGCAGCGCAATGCCCAGGTGGTTCGCCAGCATTGGGATCTGAGCTGCGGCGCCGCCGCCATCGCCACCTTGCTGACCTACCAATTCGATGACCCGGTCAGCGAATATGCGGTCGCCAACGAATTGCTGGCCCGCACCAATCCGCTGAAGGTGCGCGAGCGCCTGGGATTTTCCCTGTTGGACCTGAAGCGCTTCGCCCAGAGCCATGGCTATGTGGCAGCCGGATACGGCGGCCTGGACCTGGACGAGGCGGTAGCGGATGCCCCCGCCATCGTGCCCATCCAGGCAAAGGGCTACGATCATTTCGTCGTCCTGCGCGGACGGCTGGACAACCGCATCGTCCTGGCGGACCCCGCCTATGGCAACCGCACCCTGACCATCGATCAGTTCCTGGCGATCTGGCCCAACCGCATCGCCTTCGTGCTGCACCGCCCCGACGGGTCGGCGGGCGGGCCAGGTTTGGCGGCGCGGGCCGATCTGCTTCTGGTTCCCACCGACAGCGCCGTCCGTGCGGCTGAACTTGGCGCAAGGCGGGAGATCCACCCATGAGGGCCATGCTGTCCGGGCTGCTGATCCTTGCTCCCACCGTAGCGCTGGCGACGGAAACGCCGGAGCGGGACGAACTGATGCGTGAACTTCGGGCGCGTGACCAAGCCATCGCCGACCTGGCAGCGCGCCTGCGGACGCTGGAAGACCAGTTGCACACATTGCAACAGGCGGGGCAGCAGGCGGGGCAGGAGGCGCGCGAGCTGCCCAAGCCGCAATCCGCCACGGCCACGACCACCGCCGACCGCGCCAGCAAGGCGGCCGCCGAGGACATCGCGGCGCAGGCGCTGTCGCGCACGCTGGTCGAGCGCGGCG
>DATJKV010000580.1:0-2795 GCA_035491155.1 Magnetospirillum sp.
ATCGTGCATTACATCCACCTCGAGCCCCTCGATCGCCCACTGTTCAGCGCCATGATCGACCATGCCTTCAAGGCCGCCGGCGCCACCCAGACCCTGGTGGCCGACTCCGCTCGCGAACTCCTCTTCCGCGCCAGCCGCGGGCTCCCCCGGGTCGCGGCCCATCTGCTGCACCGCGCCCTGTACGAAGCCCACGAGCGCAATCAGAACTTCATCGACGATCACGTCATGGAGGCCGCCCTCGAGCAGTCGCCGCTCGGCCAAGGGGTGCTGGCATGAGCCGCCGCGAACCGGAAACGCTGCCCGTCGTGCACGCCGCCGATCTGGAAGAATTCGATCCCGCTCGCCGCTGGCTCATCGAACCGCTCTGGATCCATAGCGCCGTCGGCACCATCGGCGGATTGCCCAAGAGTTGTAAAAGCTGGATGGGCTTGGATATGGCCGTGTCGGTGGCCAGCGGCACGCCCTGTCTGGACACCTTTCCCGTGCGCGACCCCGGCGGCGTGCTGCTATACATGGCCGAAGATGCGGGCCCGCTGGTGAAAGCGCGGCTTCTCGGCCTGTGTCGACATCGCGGTCTGGACCTGCACGCTTTGCCCATCGACGTCATCACCATCCCCACCATGCGCTTGGATCTGCCTGCCGATCAGCAGCGTCTGGCCGAGACCGTGCACCGCCGTGCGCCCCGTCTGCTCCTGCTCGACCCCTTTGTCCGCCTGCATCAGGCCAACGAAAACCAGGCCAGCGAGGTAGCCGCCATTCTCGGCTACCTGCGGGCCTTGCAGCGCACCTACCAGGTGGCGGTCACGGTTACCCACCATGCCCGAAAGAACGGCACCTCCAGCGGTGGCATCAGCCTGCGCGGATCCGGCGATTTCTTTGCCTGGGTGGACACCGCGCTCTCCCTGCGCCGCCGCCAGCACACGCTGTTGCTGTCGGTGGAACACCGCGCCGCCGCCGCTCCCGATGCGCTGACCCTGGCGCTGCTGGGCCGCGAGCCAGACCTGTACCTGGGCCTGGTCCAGGCCCAAGAACCGGCGGCGCCACCGCTGCCGGCCCGGGCCGTCGATCTCGAGGCCACCATTCTCGACGCGCTGGAGCACGCCGCTGGCCAGGGACTCGCGCGGGACTCTCTGCGCGCGGCCGTCCGCGTGCGCAACGAACGCGTCGGCGAGGCGCTCGCTCGCCTGGCCGCCGCCGGGCAGATCACCCGTCACGGGGATCGTTGGGTGCGCGTTCCCCGGCCGCAACTTCCAGAGACGCCGCGGAATGGGAACGGGAACTCGCCCAACCCTGGATGCCTGACCCCCTGAGTTCGGATCGGCAAGGCGAAGACAGGATCCGCCCAGCAGGTCGAGGCGGATCCACCGAGACCAGGGGAAATGGAAGCGGCCACTGAGAAATGCCCTTGGAAAACGCTTTCGAGGGCGCCCTCCATGGGACACCAGCGCCGGGTTTTCCGGCAAGGACGTGAACGGATTGGATGCGGACTCCACCGGCGGGCGGTTGCCCCGCTCAAACATGGGGGTGCGCGCTGGGAGGGATCGTGTGTTGGATCGCGGACTCATTCTTACGGCCCAGGCCATCCGCCGCCAGTTAGCGGCCATGTCTCACGAGCGGTATCTCATTCGCCTGATTCACCACCTCACCAAAAGGCCCTTCCCTGGGGAACGGCTGTGGACTGCAGATCAGTTGCTGCATCCGGCGACCATCCGGTTTTTGCGGGGGCGCAATCGTGAGGGCTGCGACATCTATGTGCAGCCTTATGCCGAGGACCACAACGCCGGCTACATCCTGGTCGACCTGGACCGCGCTGAGCCGACGGTAATCGCTGCTATGTGTGCCCACGGACATGAACCCTGTGTGGTACTCCAGACCAGTCCCGGCCATCTGCAAGCCTGGGTGCAGGTCAGTCCCACTCCCTTGCCACCGGCGGTCGCCACGGCCGTCGGCAAGCAGTTGGCCTTGGTCTACGGTGGAGACCGCGCCAGCACCGACTGGCGCCACTTGGGCCGACTCGCCGGGTTCACCAATCAGAAGCCACAACGACGTACCCGCAACGGCTACGCCCCTTGGGTGAAAGTCGTATACACCCATCCTGGCCTGGCGCGTAACGCCAGTGACTTGTTGCGGTCCGCTGTCGCCCAGGTGCCGCCGCCCCCACTTCCGCCGACGCATGGGGGCGTTCATCCCAACTACGTCCGCCCTCCCCAGCTTGGCCTGCCGTCCGCCATAACCGCAGCCCAAGCGACCACCCTCTACCAGACCTGGGTACACCGCTGGCAGATTGCGCAACGCTTTGTACCACCGGACTGGAGCATCGTAGATCTGTGGGTGGCGCGGGTGCTGCTGGCGCAAGGCATGTCTCCGGATCAAGTCCACGCCATCCTGCGGCTGGGAAGCCCGCTGTTTCCCCGCCGCCACAGCCATCCCGAGGACTATCTGCGGCGCACTGTGGCGCGCGCTTTTCCTTCCCCCGCCCCGGCCCCGACCTGTGTGCGGCTCATGCCCAAACGCCCGCCGTAGCGGCACGCCCCAAGGATGGCTCGAACTCCGCTGGCGGGCAATCCACAAGTGGGAATTCGCCGGGGGCGACAGGCTTGGGCGCCTCAACGCCTCGCCCATCAAATCACGCACCACACTCGGACGATTCCTTCACTCAAGGGCGGGCCGGTACAGCCGGGGCGCTTCACTTCGACGACAAGATATTTTTGGATATTGTGGCTTAGTACAATGTCTGCAAACCCGATCTGGTACGTAAGATCGCCTTTCGACCAATCGAGAACACCGGTAAGCAG
>DATJKV010000581.1:0-2298 GCA_035491155.1 Magnetospirillum sp.
GGTCTCGGCTTGCACCACGTCCGCCCGCGAGGCCACGCCCGAGGCGTATTGGTTGCGGGTGATCTGCAGCGACTGGGCATAGGCCGCCGCCGAAGCGTCCAACAGGCGCTTCAACTCGTCGGCCACCCGCAGCTGGAAATAGCTGGTGACCAGGGTGGCCTGGGCCGACAGCTTGGCCGCGGCCAAGTCGCCCGCGCTGGCCTGAGCCGAAGCGGTGTCGGCCTCCACCGTGCGACGGATGCGACCCCACACGTCGATGTCCCAACTGGCGTTGCCGCCCACGTCGTAGGTGGTGCGCACCGGCGGCCGCGAGATGGGAGCGGACGAGGACGAGCCGCCTGACGACGCCGACGAGCCCTGCGAGCGGGTCACCGAGGGGGTGAAGGTCAGCGTGGGGAAATAGCTGGCCCGCGCCGCCTGGATGACGGCGACGGCCTGGCGGTACGCGGCCTCGGATGCCTTCAGGGTCTGGTTGCTGACCTCCACCTGGCGTGCCAGCGCGTCCAGCACCGGGTCGTCATAGACCGCCCACCAGGCGCCCCGGTCCATATGATCCAACGGCTGGCCCTGCTTCCAGCCATCCTGCGCCTTGGCCTCCTTGTAGACCGCCGGGATATCCATGGTGGGGGTTTCGTAGTCGGGCCCCACCGAGCAGGCCGTAAGCAGGCCCAATCCCGCCAGCGCCAACGCCGTCTTCATCATCGTCCCCTCGTTCATTCGCCAGCCTTCGGCAAGGTCATTCGCCAGCCTTCGGCAAAGTCATTCCCCGCCTCTGGCAAAGTCATTCCCCGCCTCTGGCAAGGTCATTCCCCCGCCTCTGGCAAGGTCATTCCCCCGCCTCCGGCAGGGCGGCCGCATTCCGTTTACGCCCCTTCAGCCACAGGCGGAAGCGGTCCAGGTACAGATAGACCACGGGTGTGGTGTAGAGGGTCAGCACCTGGCTGACGATCAGCCCGCCGACGATGGAGATGCCCAGCGGCCGGCGCATCTCCGAGCCCTCACCGGTGCCGAAGGCCAGCGGCAGCGCGCCCAGCAGCGCCACCATGGTGGTCATCATGATCGGGCGGAAGCGCAGGATGCAGGCGCGATAGATGGCCTCGTCCGGGGTAAGGCCCTCGCGCCGCTCGGCGTCCAGCGCGAAGTCGATCATCATGATCGCGTTCTTCTTGACGATACCGATCAGCAGGATCACGCCGATCAGAGCGATGATGGTGAATTCGGTGTCGAACGCCATCAGCCCCAACACCGCGCCCACGCCCGCCGACGGCAGGGTGGATAGGATGGTGATGGGGTGGATGGTGCTTTCGTACAGCATGCCCAGCACGATGTAGACCGCAGCCAGCGCGGTGAGGATCAGGATCGGCTGGTTGCTCAGGGATTCCTGGAACGCCTTGGCGGTGCCCTGGAAGGCGCCGTGGACGGCGGACGGCATGCCGATGCGGTTGCTGGTGTCGCGGATGGCCGCCACCGCGTCGCTCAACGACAGGCCGGGCGGCAGATTGAACGAGATGGTAGTGGCGGCGAAATGGCCCTGGTGGTTGACCGCCAGGGGCGTGGTGCCGGTCTCGATGCGGGCCACCGCCGACAGCGGCACCATGGTCTCTGCCGAAGTGCTGACCGCCGACCCGGTCGAAGCGGAACCGCGCGCCACCGAACCCAGCTGATTGGAGGTCTGGTTGCGGGCGGCGTCGTTCACGCCCGAGGCGCTGCCACTGGTGCCGGCCACCGCGTTGGTGGACTGGGTACCGCTGACCGAGCCGCCCGAGGTGCTGATCCAGATTTCCTCCAGGGTCTCGGGGCTCTGCCAGAACTGGGGCGCCACCTCCATGATGACGTGATACTGGTTCAGCGCGTTGTAGATGGTGGACACCTGGCGCTGGCCGAAGGCGTCGTAGAGGGTGTTGTCGATCTGGCGGGCCGACAGGTGCAGGCGGGCGGCGGTGTCGCGGTCGATCACCACGTTGGTCTCAAGCCCCTTTACCTGCTGGTCCGAGTTCACATCGACCAGCGTGGGCACGTGGCGCAACGCCTCGGTCAGCTTGGGGGTCCAGGTCTGCAAATCGGCGATGTTGTCCGCCTGCAAGGTGTACTGGTACTGGGCGGCGCTGGCCCGGCCGCCGACGCGGATGTCCTGCACCGGCTGAAGGAACAGCGAAGCGCCGGCCACCTGGGCGAGCTTGCCGCGAAGCCGCCCGATCACCTGGTCGGCGCTCATCTTGCGCTCGGCCAGCGGCTTCAACGCCACGAAGACGAAACCCGCATTGGTCTGGCCACCGCCGGTGAAGCCCACCACGCTCT
>DATJKV010000582.1:0-4048 GCA_035491155.1 Magnetospirillum sp.
CTTGTCCCTGGATGAGGCCTATCTCGACCTGTCGGCCGAGGTGCGGCTGGTGAACAAGGCGCCGGCGGTGCTGCTGGCCCGTCTTCAGCGCGCCATCGAGCGGCGCGTCGGCATCACCGTCTCGGTGGGGCTGTCCTACAATAAGTTCCTTGCCAAGATGGCCAGCGACCGCAACAAGCCGCGCGGCTTCTCGGTGATCGGCCGGGCCGAGGCGTGTGACATGCTGGCGCCCATGCCCGTCGGCGCCCTGTTCGGCGTCGGCGCCGCCACCGCCGCCCGCATGGAGCAGGCCGGCATCACCACGGTTGGCCAATTGCAGACCATGGCCGAGGCCGAACTGGTGACCCGCTTCGGCAAGTTTGGGCGGGCCCTGTTCCTGATGGCGCGGGGCGAGGACGGCCGCCGCGTCACTCCCGACCGCCCGGCCAAGAGCGTGTCCAACGAGACCACCTTCGCTCGCGACATCGCCGATCCTGCCCGCCTGATGGCGGCTCTGGAGCCTCTGGCGCAGAAGGTGGCCGCCCGGCTGGAGCGGGCCGGGCTGGCCGGTCGCACCGTGGTGCTGAAGCTGAAGACCGCCGATTTCAAGGTGCTGACCCGCAACCATCGTTTGCCCGCCGCCACCGCCAAGGCGGACACCCTGCTGAGGGTGGCCGGGGCCATGCTGGAGCGCGAGGCCGACGGCCGTGCCTTCCGCCTGATCGGCATCGGCGTGGCCGATTTGTGCGCATCGGCCGAGGCCGATCCGCCCGATCTGTTCGGCGCGCTGAGGACACTCGACAGCGGTTGCGGCGACGCGGTATGAACGATGCTCAGGTCGTTGTTTGCAGAAGGTTTTCGATCATGAGTCTGTTCGGCCGCCGCGCCCGTGGGACCGAGGTTGTTCCCGGCGATGTTTTTCGCAAGTCCGGCACCTATGGCGGCGAATGGGTGGTCGAGCGCGTCTTCGACTATCCCGACATCCCGCGCCACGTTCGCCTAGTGGAGCGCAATGGCGCCCGCGCCATGACCGTGGCCGCCTCCATGCTGCAGGACCCGGAATGCTTCGTTCCGGTGGTCTACGGCAATCAGGAATAAGGGGCCGAGCGGACGCGTCCGTGCTTAGGTCGCGTAGCGGTGCAGGTAGGTGGGCAGCACCGCTTCGGCGGCGGTGGCGGGAATCCCTAAGTCGGACAGGCCGGGCTTGCCGCCGCGCACGACATTATCCACCCGCAGCAGCTTGACCTGGTCGGGGGTCAACGGCGGCTTGGGCAGGAATTGCATCACGGCGGCCTGGGCCTTGGCGACGCAGAACGGCAGCGGCACCAGCAGGCGCCGGCGGCCGGTGGCCGCCAGCACCAGTTCCAGGATTTCCTTCAGCGTAT
This sequence comes from Magnetospirillum sp., assembly GCA_035491155.1. Lineage (GTDB taxonomy): Bacteria > Pseudomonadota > Alphaproteobacteria > Rhodospirillales > Magnetospirillaceae > Magnetospirillum. The sequence goes on from DATJKV010000582.1 coordinate 1,365, forward strand.
AACGGCGCGGCCCGCCCAGTTCATAGATCTTGCCGGCCAGCCTGGCATCGTCCACGGCCTTGACCAGGGCGTCGGCCACGTCGCCCACATAGACCGGCTGGAAGGTGGGGCCGCCCGAACCGAACAGGTCCAGGCCGTAGCCGTGCTCAGTGTGGATCGCCTTGAAGCCGTCGCCGGTGAACACCGGCAGCACCGGCGAGATACGGGCCATCCGGGCGAAGCGGTTGAAGAAATCGTCGTCGGGGCCGAACACCACCGAGGGGCGGAAGATGGTGGCGCCGGGGAAGGCGGCCAGCACCGCTTCCTCGCCTGCCGCCTTCGTGCTGGCGTAGGTCGAGGGCGAGGCCTTGTCCGCGCCCAGCGCCGACATGTGCACCAGCCGGGTGGCGCCTGACTCGCGCGCGGCCTGGGCGACGTTGGCGGCACCCTGGCGGTGCACGGCGTCGAAACGGGCCTTGCCCTTCTCGAACAGAATGCCCACCAGGTTGATCACGGCGGTGGCGCCGCTCACCGCAGCGCGGACCGTGTCCATATCGGTGACGTCGGCGTGGATCGGATTGACCTGGCCGGGATCGCCCATGGTTTTGAGGAAGCCGGCGCGCACCGGATCGCGCACTGCCGCGCGGACGATCCAGCCCTGGGCGGCCAGGCGCTTGACCACCTGGCGTCCAATGAATCCCGAGCCCCCGAAGACCGTCACCACCTGCCGCATGTGGATCCCTCCGCCTCTCGTCCGCCGCGCCTGAAAAGCAGCTTATGTCGTTGTGGCGAAAAGCTATTCTTTTCGTCGTGGGAACGCAACCGCGTGTACGCTGATTGGCATTGCGGCGGGCCGAGAAAGTTGGCGCCGAAAAAAAGATCGTAAGGGGCAAAAAACCTCGTTGACAGGCGGGGGCGATCCGAATATTTCTCTGCGCCTCGGCGGGAGCTACCCCGCTGAACCACCTGCCCAGGTGGCGGAATTGGTAGACGCGCACGGTTCAGGTCCGTGTGGCCGTGAGGTCGTGGAAGTTCGAGTCTTCTCCTGGGCACCATCTCTTCCCCGAGTGTCGGGGTTATGCCAAACGGCTCCTCCGGGGATCCCCTGAAGGAGCCGTTCGCATGTCGATCACCTACCACGTCGGCGACCTTCCCGCTGATCTCGACCTCGGCCGGCTGGTGGCCGTGGACAGCGAGACCATGGGACTATCCCTGGTGCGCGACCGCCTGTGCGTGGTCCAGCTGTCGGCCGGTGACGGCAATGCCCACGTGGTGCACTTCCCCACGCCGGATTACGACGCGCCCAACCTCAAGCGGCTGTTGTCCGATCCGCAGGTGACCAAGCTGTTCCACTTCGCCCGCTTCGACGTGGCCATCATCCGCCGCCATCTGGGCGTGGTGTGCCAGCCGGTGTGGTGTACCAAGCTGGCCTCCAAGCTGACGCGCACCAACACCGACCGCCATGGGCTCAAGGATCTGTGCCGCGATCTCATCGGCGTGGACCTGTCCAAGCAGCAGCAGACCTCGGATTGGGGGGCGTCCGAATTGACCGCCGACCAGTTGGCCTATGCCGCCTCGGACGTGCTTTATCTACACCAGCTGAAGGCCAAGCTGGACGGGCTGCTGGACCGCGAAGGCCGCCGCGAGGTGGCCGAGGCCTGCTTCCGCTTCCTGCCCGCCCGTGCCGAGCTGGATTTGCTGGACTGGGCGGACGTGGACATCTTCTCGCACTGACAGGCGCGCGGGCAGTCCGGGGCGGGCGCGAAAATCGCCTGTTACCGCTTTTGACCTTCCGATTGGCGGCGCGATTCGTATAGTGGGGACCGCGCGCCCGCCGTTGGCGCGAAGCTTGCAAGTTTTATAGTAGGGTCCCTTCATGACCATCCATGTGCCGGACGATGTTTCCGGCTCCGCCGACATCGCTTCCGGCCGCCGCGTGCTGAAGGCCGAGGCCGCCGCTCTCGAAGCGCTGGCCGAATCGCTGGACGGCCCGTTCGCGGCGGCCGTCGAGGCGCTGGCCGGGGCCACCGGCCGGGTGGTGGTGTCGGGCATGGGCAAGTCCGGCCATGTGGCGCGCAAGATCGCGGCGACGCTGGCCAGCACTGGCACCCCCGCTTTCTTCGTCCATCCCGGCGAGGCCAGCCACGGTGATCTAGGCATGATCATGCCGGGCGATGCCGTGGTGGCGCTGTCCAATTCCGGCGAGACGCCCGAGCTGGGCGACATCGTCGCCTATACCCGCCGTTTCGAGATTCCGCTGATCGCCATCACCTCGCGCCCGGCCAGCTCGCTGGCCCAGGCCGCCGATGTGGGGCTGATCCTGCCGCCGGTGCCCGAGGCTTGTCCCATGGGTTTGGCGCCCACTACCTCGACCACCCTGATGCTGGCCTTGGGTGATGCGCTGGCGGTGGCGCTGCTCGAGCGCAAGAACTTCTCCGCCGCAGATTTCCGCGTCTTCCATCCCGGCGGCAAGCTGGGCCAGCGCCTGCTCAAGGCGGCGGACCTCATGCACGGCGGCGATGCGGTGCCGGTGGTGGCGCCCGACACCCCCATGGCCGAGGTGCTGCTGGTGATGACCGCCAAGCGGCTTGGCTGCGCCGGCGTGGTCGAGGACGGCCGGCTGGTCGGCATCATCACCGACGGTGACTTGCGCCGCCACATGCAGGATGGGCTGCTGTCCATCTCCGCCCGCGCAGTAATGACCG
>DATJKV010000583.1:0-6059 GCA_035491155.1 Magnetospirillum sp.
GCCAATTGGGACTTCTTCCTCGGCCTGCCCGAAATCGACCGCACCCAGTTGACCAAGCCGACGGTCAAGACCGCGCAGTTCATGCAGCCGCTGTTCGAGTTCTCGGGCGCCTGCCTGGGCTGCGGCGAAACGCCCTACATCAAGCTGCTGACCCAGCTGTACGGCGACCGGCTGATGATCGCCAACGCCACCGGCTGCTCGTCCATCTTCGGCGGCAACCTGCCCACCACGCCCTACACCAAGAACCCCGATGGCCGCGGCCCCGCCTGGGCCAACTCGCTGTTCGAGGACAATGCCGAGTTCGGCCTTGGCATGCGCCTGGGCGTCGACTCCCACAAGACCCACGCCCGGCAGTTGCTGGCCGAACTGGCGGCGGAAGGCCACGTGCCGGAGAAGCTGGTCGTGGAACTGGCCCACGCGTCCCAGGGCGACGATAGTGAAATCGCCGCCCAGCGCGTCCGCGTCGAAGAACTGCGCCGGGTGCTGTCCGGGGTGAAGTCCCTCTCCGCCCGCCGCCTGGAGGATCTGGCCGACTACCTGGTCGAGAAGGTGGTGTGGATCATCGGCGGCGACGGCTGGGCCTACGACATCGGCTACGGCGGCCTGGACCACGTCTTTGCCTCGGGCAAGAACGTCAACATCCTGGTGCTGGATACCGAAGTCTATTCCAACACCGGCGGCCAGGCGTCCAAGTCCACCCCGCTGGCGGCCACCGCCAAGTTCGCCGTTGCCGGCAAGAGCCTGCCCAAGAAGGATTTGGGCATGATGGCCATGAGCTATGGTGAGATCTACGTGGCCAACGTGGCCTTCGGTTCCAAGGACGTGCAGACGCTGCGCGCCATCCAGGACGCGGTGTCCTACCCCGGCGTGTCGCTGATCGTCGCCTACTCCCACTGCATCGCCCACGGCTACGACCTGGCCCACGGCCTCGACCAGCAAAAGCTGGCCGTGCAGTCGGGCTACTGGCCGCTGTTCCGCTGGGATCCGCGCAAGCTGGGCACCGCCGAGCACCCGCTCTCGCTGGACAGCCAGGAGCCGGCGGGCCACCTGTACGACTTCCTCAAGAACGAGGCCCGCTTCACCATCGCCGAGCGCCACGATCCCGAGCGCTTCAAGGCCCTGGTCGCGCAGGCCGAGGGCGCCATCCACAGCCGCTTCACCAAACTGCGCCGCATCGCGGGCCTGCCCGAACCCGACCGGGACGCGGCCCAATAACGCGGCTTCCTTCACCGCCCCCTCCGCCGCCCGGCGCGAGGGGGCTTTTTTCTGGGATCAGCGTAGCACCGAGGGCTTCCATCCTCTCCAGCCAGGCCCAATCTCTCAAATCTCTACAGGGGCGACGGAACGGATATGCTCACCCATGACCTGCTCGCGCGTGTGCGCGACCTTCCCAAATGGCACCGCATCACCGTATCTGGAAAAGGTTCCCAGACGGTGGTGCTTGCCAACGGCTTCGGCACCGACCAGACATTCTGGCGCGGCCTGCTTCCGTGGCTGGAGGAGCGCTTCCGTGTGGTGCGCTTCGACTGGCTGATCGATCCCGACCATTTCGACAGTTCACGCTACAAGAGCCTGGAAGGCTTCGCCGAGGACCTGCTGGCTATCCAGATGGCCACAGACGCTGCGCCCTGCCTGTACGTGGGACAGAGCATGGGCGCCATGGTGGGCATGCTGGCGGCGCGGCGGCGGCCGGACTTCTTCCGCTCCATGGTCATGCTGGCGCCGTCGCCCTGCTTCATCAACCATCCCGGCTACCGTGGCGGCTTCGACCAGGAGGGAATTGACGCGCTGCTTGGGCAAATAGGCCACGATTACATGGAATGGGTGAAGTCGTTCTCTCCCCTGGTGGTGGCCGCACCTCCGAGCCATCAGGATGCCCAGGAATTCGCCCGCTGCCTGATGGCGTTGCGCCCCGACGTGGCGCTCTCCATGGCGTTGACCGTGTTCAAGATGGACTTGCGCAACAGCCTGGACGGCTTTCAGACCCCGGTCACCATCGTCCAGACCAAGCACGACATCGCCGTGCCCATGGACGTGGCCCAGTATCTGCACGACCGCTGGCCGCAAAGCCGGCTGGAGGTGATCGAGGCGGAAGGCCACGTGCCGCAGCTGACCGCGCCGCAAGAGGTGACCAGGGTGATGGAAACGGCCTTCGCCGGGTACTAGCGCGATTGGGGGGCGATCTTTGCGATGGCCGCAGGAAGCGCCTCGACGGCTCGTGCCACCGCAGCGGTCAACGGCGCCCCCATGGCGAAGTCCTTGGCCTCGATGCCGGCGATGAGCATGCGTGGCGGCAGGCGGCCCAGCAGGCGGCCCATTTCCACCGCCTCGGCGACGCCGAAGACGTGGCTGCCCTTGGGGAAGATGGATTTGGGCAGCGGCTGGGCAACGGCATCCCACCAGGTCACCGTTCCGGGCTCGGCACCGGAAACCACCGCATCCACCAGCACCACAAACTCGTGACCCTGCCAGCGCTCCATCAGGTCGCTGCCTTCGCCGTGATGGGGGAGCGTCTCTACGCCCGGCAGCCCAAGGGCGGCGACCGCCTCGGCCACACGGGGGCCGATGGCATCATCGCCGCGATAGGGGTGGCCGATACCGATGACCAGCACGCTCGTGCTCCCCGGTGGTCAGGAGTGATCGGCGAACCAGCGCAGGAAGAAGGTATCGTCGCCTTCCTGGCGCAGATTGCGGGTCGGCCCGCCATCGTCATCGATCAGCTCCATCTCGCGCAGCCAGCGCACGATTTTCTTGAAATGGGCCACGTTCTGAAGGTTGGCGCCGCCTTCCATCCAGTTCTGCTCAAGGAAGGCGAGCACCGCCGGCTGGCCCAACTCGGCCTCCCACAGGATGCCGAGAAGCGAGCACAGCGCCTCTTCCACGTCGCGCTCTGGGCAGAACAGGGTCTGCACCGCGTCAGCCTCTTCCCGCTTGCCGCTTTCGGGGCCGCAGCCCAGACCGAAGTCCAGCACGGTGCGGCGCTCGGGCGCGGCCAGCTGGTAGTGCCCCACTTCGTGGATCAGCACGCTGGGCTCCATGCGGATGGCGACGTTGGTGCCATCCCAAGTGAAATGGGTTTTGGGGTCCACGTCCAGGATGCCGAAACCGAACTGGCGGCACAGCTCCACCCCCTGGGCGAGGTGCTCGGAATCGGTGGACAGGGCCATTAGGTCGCCGTCGGGGATGAGCGCGGTGACGCGCTCGAATACCTTGAGCGAAAGGGCGTCGTCGGCCAGGGCTGCGCGGAAATCCGGCAGCAGCGGCAGCAGGGTGTCGTGGTCGAGGGGAGTCAGCATCATGATGGCCGCGTTTTAACGCCTTTGCCCCCTTGCCGCCAACGAGAAACAATCCAAAGGACCGGGGCGTTTAACCGTCATGAGCCCACAAGCTCCCGCTCCTCACGACCCCGTCGTCACCCCGTCGAAGCCCCGGCTGTGGAAGGTGCTGGGACCCGGCCTGATTACCGGCGCCTCGGACGACGATCCCAGCGGCATCGCCACCTATTCCCAGGCCGGCGCCCAATTCGGCTACGGGTTGGCGTGGACGCTGCTGCTGACCTATCCGCTGATGGTGGTGGTGCAGGAAATCAGCGCCCGCATCGGCCGCGGCAGCGGGCAAGGCATCGCCGGCAACATGCGCAAGCATTACCCGCCCTGGCTGGTGAAGGGCATCGTGCCGCTGTTGCTGGCCGCCAACGTGATCAATATCGGCGCCGACCTGTCAGCCATGTCGGATAGCCTGCGCCTGCTGGTGCCCATCCCCCACTTTATCGGCGTGCTGGGGTTCGGGGCGCTGTCCATCGTGTTGCAGGTAACCATGAAGTACACCCGCTACGTGGCGGTGCTGAAGTGGCTAACACTGGCGCTGTTCGCCTATTTCGGCACGGTCCTGGCGGCCGATGTGGATTGGGGGGCCCTGGCGCGCGGGCTGGTGGTGCCCGAAATGGGCTGGAGCCGGGATGCCGCCACCACCATCGTCGCCGTGTTCGGCACCACCATCAGCCCCTACTTGTTCTTCTGGCAGGCCAGCCAGGAGGCCGAGGACATCCGCGAGCACCCGGTACGCGAACCCCTGACCAAAGCCCCCGAGCAGACCGCCAGTGCAGTAGCGCGCATCCGCCTGGACACCATCGTGGGCATGGGTTTTTCCAATGTCGTGGCGCTGGCGATCATGGTCACCGCCGCCGCCACCTTGAACGCCCACGGCATCAAAGACGTGGACAGCGCCGCACGCGCGGCCGAGGCCTTGCGCCCCGTGGCCGGGGATTTTGCCTTCGCCTTGTTCGCGCTCGGCATCATCGGCACCGGCATCCTGGCGGTGCCGGTGCTGGCAGGATCGGCCGCCTATGCCATCGGCGAGGCCGCCCGCTGGACGGTTGGGCTGGGCCGCGATCCGGGCGAAGCCAAGGCCTTCTACGCCACCGTGGCTCTGTCCACCGGGCTGGGCATCATCCTCAACCTGGCCCACGTGGACTCCATCCGCGCCCTGTTTTGGAGTGCGGTCATCAACGGCGTCACCGCCGTGCCGGTGATGGTCTGCATGATGCTGATGGCAACCCGCCGCCGCGTTATGGGTCCGGCGGTGGTGTCCCGCCGGCTGCTGCTGGTGGGCTGGCTGACCACGCTGCTGATGGGCGGCATGGCGGTGGCGATGATGTTCTAAGGCCCCCGCTGGTGCGAGGGATGGAGGGATCAGCCGCGATCCACCTCCAGCTTCAGGAAATGGGTCGCGCAGCTGATGCAGGGGTCGTAATTGCGGATGGCCTGCTCGGCCCGCCATTTGATGGTCTCGTCGGGCTGATTCAGATTGGCCTGCACCACCTTGGCCAAATCCAGTTCGATGACCTTCTGATTTTGGGCGGTGGGCGGGACGATGCGGGCGTCCAGCACACCGCCATGCTTGTCGACGCGGTAGCGGTGGTAGCAGATCCCGCGCGGCGCCTCGGTGCAGCCGTGGCCCTCACCGGCGCGGATTTCCGCCTCGAAGAAGGGAACGTCCGGCTCGGCATAGTCCTGCACCAGCTTGAGCGCGTCCTCGCACACCTGCACCAGTTCGACGGCACGCACCACGATGCTCTGGAATGGGTTGCGCACCACCGGCCCCAGGCCGGCAGCGGTGGCGGCCTCGATGGCCGTGGGGCTCAGCTTGTCGTAATTGAGGTTGTAGCGCGCCAGCGGCCCCACGTGGTGGGCGCTGCCGTCCTTGGCGACGCCGTGCAGGGCGTTGGACCACGGCACGTGTTCCTCGTCCACGTGGTCGAGGAATGCCGACACCGGGATGTCCAGGCCCTTCGAGGTAACCAGCCGCCCTTCGTGGATGGCGTATTCGTCCGGGTGCCGCAAGGCCATGAAATTGTAGTTCTGCTGAATGTCGGGAAACTGGAAGCCACCCACCAGCTTGACCGTGGCGATGGAGGTCTCCACCGCCCATTTCAGCTCGTCCTCCAGCGCCTTGAGCGCTTTGCGCGACGGCGCCTTGTAGAAACCGCCCACCCGCAGATTGACCGGATGGATGGCGCGGCCGCCGCCCACGGTTTCCAGGATGTCGTTGCCGATCTTCTTGAGCCGAAGCGCCTTTTCCACCAGCCCGCGGTCCAGCGCCGCCAGCTCCAGCGCGTCGGCCAAGCCCAGGAAGTCCGGGGCGCGCAGCATGTAGACGTGGAGCGCGTGGCTCTCGATCCACTCGCCGCAATAGACCAGGCGGCGCAGGTCGCGGATGGGCTTGGTCACCCTCAGGCCGAGGATGTCCTCCATGGCCTGGCTGGCCCCCATCATGTAGGCGATGGGGCAGATGCCGCAGATGCGGGCGGTGATGTCCGGCACTTCGCGGAAGTCGCGCCCCTTGAGGAAGGCCTCGAAGAAGCGCGGCGGCTCGAAGATGCCGAAACGCAGTTCCTTGACCTGGCCGTCGCGGATCTTCACCGACAACGAGCCCTCGCCCTCGACCCGGGCCAGGGCCTCCACCTTGATGGTGCGGGTGTCAGCCATGGCTGTCGCCCTCCTTGCGGAACGCCTCGGCATTGGCGTTGAAAGTGCGGAAAAGGCGCTGCACCTCGGCCT
>DATJKV010000584.1:0-3613 GCA_035491155.1 Magnetospirillum sp.
GGAAGACTTTGGCCGCGGTGGGTACTCTCTACCTGCTGCTGATCCCGGTCAGCGTGCGCTCGTTCCGCCGACTCAAGGAGCAAGCCGAACGCATGTCGCAGGTCGAGGTCGAGCCGCCGACCGAGGGCGACGAGGGCGCCGCCTGAACGGCCCGGCGGGCTGTGCGCGCCACACCGTTGCGAGAATGCCACACATTAAAGGAATCGAAAGAGGTGGCGGTCTGCTCGCTTGAGGCGAGCGCGTTCCCTGGGGTAGAACGCTTACAAACCTTGCGAACCAGCCCCATAAGGAAGGCCGCAGACATGCGAACCATGAAGTCCATCCTCGCCGCCGCCGCTCTGATGATCGGCGCTCCGGCCGTCGCCAATGCCCAGTGGTACGTCGGCCTCGACGGCGGCGGAAACTACCAGCAGGACCCCAAGGTCACCGGCTCCGACTCCAACTGGGGTTGGGTGGGTCTCGGCCAGGTCGGCTACAACTTCGGCGGCCCGAAGGTGGAGCTGGAAGCGGGCTACCGCCACAACGACGACATGAAGTCGTGGAGCGCCATGGTCAACGGCATCTACGAGTTCCTGCCGCAGTCCTCGTGGCATCCCTTCCTGGGCGCCGGTATCGGTTGGGCCTGGCTTGACGGCGACTTCGGCGGCACCTCCCCGAAGAACTCGGACAACCGCTTCGCCTACCAGGGCATCGCCGGCGTGTCCTACGACGTGAGCGCCAATCTGGCCCTGAAGGCGCAGTATCGCTACTTCGCCACCCTGGACACCGACATGGGCCCGGCCAACGATCACAACGCCGAGTACAAGAACCACTCGGTGCTGGTCGGCTTCACCTACAAGTTCGCCGCCCCGGCTCCGACCCCGGCCCCCGTTCCGGCCGCCGCCCCGCCGGCCCCGGCTCCGGCCCCGGTTGCCAAGCCGGCTCCGGCCCTGCAGAAGCAGTACCTAGTGTTCTTCGACTTCAACAAGTCTGACATCACCCCCGAGGCCTCGAAGGTGATCACCCAGGCCGCCGCCGCCGCCAAGCAGGGCAACGCCGCCCGCGTCTCGCTGACCGGCCACGCCGACCGCTCGGGCTCGGACAAGTACAACATGGCCCTGTCGCTCAAGCGCGCCAACGCCGTCAAGGACCAGCTGGTCAAGCAGGGCATCCCGGCCGACCAGATCTCGGTCGTCGGCAAGGGCGAGAGCGAGCCGCTGGTGCCGACCCCCGACGGCGTCCGCGAGCCCCAGAACCGCCGCGTCGAGATCGTCCTGCCCTAATCCGGCGACGATCCCAAAGGAAAGGCCCCCTGGCGAAAGCCCGGGGGCTTTTTTCTTGCCCGTACGCCGCCGCGGCCTTGACCGCCCTGCCGTTGCGCCTAAATGGCACCGCATGGAAACGGTCAGCCCCGACGCCTTCTGGGACAAGGTCCGCCGCACCGCCGGCCGCGTCCCCTTCATCGACCAGGTGCTTGCCATCTGGTTCTGCGCCACCGACCCAGCGACGCCCACGCGGGTCAAGGCCATCCTGTTCGGCGCCATCGCCTATTTCATATTGCCCTTCGACGCCATCCCGGACTTCGTGGTCGGGCTGGGCTACACCGACGACCTGGCGGTACTGACCGCCGCCGTCCGGGCGGTGCTGCCGTACATTACCGACCAGCATCGCGACAAGGCCCGCACCGTCCTGGAGACGCAGGAATTCCCTGCCTGACGGGGGTGCCCTTTTCGGCTTAGACTAGGGGAAAAACCACATCAGGGAGCCCCTCATCCATGTCGACGCTGCTGTGGCAACCGGCGCCCGAGCGGACCGCCCGCGCCAACCTGACCGCCTTCATCCGTGACGTGAACCAGCGCTTCGGCGCCGCCGTGCACGACTATCCCAGCCTGTGGCGCTGGTCGGTGGGGGCCCCGGCCGAGTTTTGGCGCACCGTGTGGGACTTCACCGGCATCATCGGCGACGGTCCTGGCGCGGTGGCGGTGGACGACGTCCACAAGATGCCGGGGGCGAAATGGTTCCCCGAGGCGAGGCTAAACTTCGCCGAGAACCTGCTGCGCCGCCATGATGGAGCCGACGCGCTGGTGTTCTGGGGCGAGGATAAGGTGAAGCGCCGCCTCTCCTTCGCTCAGTTGCACGAGTTGGTGTCGCGCCTGCAACAAGCGCTGAAGGCGGCGGGCGTGGGCGAGGGCGACCGGGTCGCCGGCTACATGCCCAACATGCCCGAGACCGTGGCCTTCATGCTGGCCGCCGCGTCGTTGGGCGCTATCTGGTCATCGGCCTCACCCGATTTCGGCATCCAGGGCGTACTCGACCGCTTCGGCCAGATCGAACCCAAGGTGCTGGTCTCGGCCGATGGCTATTTCTATTCCGGCAAGCGCCATTCGTCGCTGGACAAGCTGCCGGCGATCGTCGCCGGCATGCCCAGCCTGCGCCAAGTGGTCATCGTGCCTTACACCGAGGACCGCGCCGACATCGCGGGCGTGCCCAAGGCGGTGCATCTCGCCGATTTCATCGCCCCCTTCCCCGCCAAGGCGATCGAATACGCCCGCCTGCCCTTCGCCCATCCGCTCTACATCATGTTTTCGTCGGGCACCACCGGCGCGCCCAAGTGCATCGTCCATTCCGCCGGCGGCACCCTGATCCAGCACCTGAAGGAACACGTGCTGCAGTCGGACGCCAAACCCGGCGACCGCGTGTTCTATTTCACTACCTGCGGCTGGATGATGTGGAACTGGCTGGTCAGCGCGCTGGCGGTGGGAGCGACCGTGCTGCTCTATGACGGCAACCCGTCGGCGCAGGAAGGCCGCATCCTGTGGGATTACGCCGACGCCGAGGCCATCACCTTCTTCGGCACCTCGGCGAAATGGCTGGACGCCATCGCCAAGGCGGGCGTGGAACCGGCCAAGAGCCACACGCTGGCCGCCCTTCGCACCATCGCCTCCACCGGCTCGGTGCTGGCGCCCGAAGGCTTCGACTACGTCTACGACAAGATCAAGAAGGACGTGCAACTGGCCTCCATCTCGGGCGGCACCGACATCATCTCGTGCTTCATGCTGGGCAACCCGCTGGGCGCCGTCTATCGCGGTGAAATCCAGGCGCGCGGCTTGGGCATGAAGGTCGAGGTGTTCAGCGATGAGGGCAAGCCGGTGGCCGGGCAGAAGGGCGAGCTGGTGTGCACCCAGGCCTTCCCGTCCATGCCGGTGGGCTTCTGGCACGATCCTGACGGCGAGAAGTACCGCAACGCCTATTTCGCCAAGTATCCCGGCATCTGGTGCCACGGCGATTGGGTGGAGCTGACCGAGCACGAGGGCATCATCGTTTACGGCCGCTCGGACGCCACGCTCAACCCCGGCGGCGTGCGCATCGGCACCGCCGAGATCTATCGTCAGGTGGAGCAGTTCGACGAGGTGCTGGAAAGCCTGGTCATCGGCCAGGATTGGGCCGGCGATGTGCGCGTGGTGTTGTTCGTACGCCTGCGCGACGGCCTGAAACTGACGCCCCAACTGGCCGACGCCATCAAGAAGAAGATTCGCGACAACACCACCCCGCGCCACGTGCCGGCCAAGGTGATCCCAGTGGCCGACATCCCGCGCACCAAGTCCGGTAAGATCGTCGAGCTGGCGGTACGCGA
>DATJKV010000585.1:0-2683 GCA_035491155.1 Magnetospirillum sp.
CCTCCACCTCGCACAGGCCGGTCAGCCGGCGGGCAAAGGCGGCGGTGAACTTTTCCGGCATGTGCTGGACGATGACGATACCGGGGCTGTCGGCCGGCAAGGTCTCCAGCACTTGGCGCAGCGATTCCGTGCCGCCGGTGGACGCGCCGATGCACACCACCTTCTCGGTGGTCCGCGCCATGGCCTTGTTGGCCGGCGGCGGCATGATGACATCGGCGGACAGCTTGCGCTCCACCTGGCGGGACCTGGTGGAGCGGCGGGCCGGCAGGCGGGCGTGGGCGGCGGCGCGCACCGCGTCGCAGATGGTGGCGGCGGTCTCCAGCAAGGACTGGCGGGTGTCCAGCTTGGGCTTGAGGATCACGTCCACCGCGCCGGCCTCCAGCGCCTGCATCAGCGTCTCGGAGCCCTCCTCGGTGAGCGACGAGCACATCACCACCGGAATGGGCCGCTGGGCCATGATCTTGCGCAGAAAGGTGATGCCGTCCATGCGCGGCATCTCCACGTCCAAGGTGATGACGTCGGGCAACTGGTCGCGCATGCGCTGGGCCGCCATGAACGGGTCCGACGCGGTGGCGATCACCTCGATGCGGGCATCGCTGTTCAAAACATCCACCAGGGTCTGCCGGACCGAGGCGGAATCATCGACAACCAGGACCTTCACCTTCTTCGCCATGCCCCCCTCCCCCCTAGGTCAAACCCGATTACTCCTAAACACGCACGAACACGGTGGTCGCCACCTGCTCCAGAGGCAGTGCCAGCCCGGCAATGGTTTCGGAATGGCCCAGGAACAGGTAGCCGCCCGGCGGCATGGCTGCACACAGCCGGTCCAGCACCTTTTCCTGGGTCGGTTTGTCGAAGTAGATCAGGATATTGCGACAGAACACCACGTCGGACGGCTGTGACAGCGGATATGCGTCCTCCAACAGGTTCATGCGCATGAACTGCACCTTGGCCCGCAACTCGGGGATCACCCGCATTTCGGGGCGGCCGGGGTCGCGCGCCTGCATCAGGTAGCGGCCACGGAATACGGACGGCACCTGCCGGGCCATGTCGGTGGAGAATATCCCTCGGGCGGCGCGTTCCAGCACCTGGGTCGAGATGTCGGTGGCCAGCACGGTGTAGTCGAACCTGAAGCCCGCCCGGATCATGTCCTCCAGCACCATGCACAGGGTGTAGGCCTCGGCGCCGATGGAGCTGGCGGCGCTCCACAGGGTCAGGCGGGGCGTGCGCTTGGTTTCCAACAGACGGGGCACGACCACCTCGGCTAGGAAGCGGAAGTGCTCGGGCTCGCGGAAGAAGTCGGTCTTGTTGGTGGTGACCGCGTCGATCAGGTGGATAACCTCGTCCCCGAGGCCATTCTCGTCGAACACGTACCGGCAGTACTGGCGGTAATCGGACATGTGCAGCGCCACCAGCCGACGCCGCAGCCGGCCTTCCAGCATGGTGCGCTTGCTGTCGGGCAGACGGATGCCGCAATAGCCTTGGATGAACTGCGCCAGCCGACGAAAGTCGCTTTGGCTCAGCATGCGTCACGCCCCCGACATCAGGCCGGCGAAGTCGTCATCGGCGAACAGGCGGACCAGGTCGAGAACGATGACGAAATCCGCGCCACGCCGGCCGATGCGATGGATGTATTCGGAATGCCAGGCATGGCCAATCTCGGGCGAGGCCGCGGCCGCCCCCATATCCAGGGCGGTCACCTCGTACACCCGGTCGGCCAGCAGGCCCAGCGCCAGTTGGCAAGTGCCGATGATGCATTCCAGCACCAGGATGCGGGTATGCGTGGTGCGCTCGGCCGCCGGCAGACCCAGCTTGATGCGCAGGTCGATGACGGGGACGCCCTGACCGCGCACGTCGATCAGCCCCAAAAGGTAGGGCGGAGCGTAGGGCAGATGGGTCACGGGGGCGAAATCCAGGATCTCGCGCACGCTTTCCACCGGGACGGCAAACACCTCATCGCCAATGCCCAACGTCACCACCTGTCCGCTGTCGGTCAAAATCCCGGCGTCTCCGTCCATGATGGCTCTCCCCGTCAGCCGCGTTCGAATTCAATGTCCTGCGCATCGGCACCGCCGGAGGCGAGGTCGAAGGCATAGCCGCCATTGATCTTCCCCTTTGCCCTGGCCTTGCGCGCCGGAGCGGCCAGGTGCGGCGCCACGTCCTCGTGCCGGATAGGGCGCGCGGGGGCCAGACGCTCGGAGGACGACCGCTTGGGAGCCTCCGCCGCCTTGCGCACCGGCTGTGCCCGGCGGGGCTCGGAGCGCTGCTGGTCGATGGTGAAGAAGCCGATGGTGTTCTGCAGCGTCTCGGCCTGGCTGGCCAGTTCCTCGGAAGTGGCCGACATCTGTTCCGAGGCGGCGGCGTTCTGCTGCGTCACCTTGTCCAGTTGCTGGATGGCCTGGTTGATCTGGTCGGCACCGATGTCCTGCTCGCGGCAGGCGGCCGAGATCTCTTCCACCAGCTCGGCGGTCTTCTTGATGTCGGGCACCAGCTTGCCCAGCATGTCGCCGGCTTCCTGCGCCACCTTCACGGTGTCGGTGGACAGGCCGCTGATCTCGGTAGCCGCCGCCTGGCTACGCTCAGCCAGCTTGCGCACCTCGGAGGCCACCACCGCGAAGCCCTTGCCGTGCTCGCCGGCCCGCGCCGCTTCCACCGCCGCGTTGAGCGCCAGCAGGTCGGTCTG
>DATJKV010000586.1:0-6848 GCA_035491155.1 Magnetospirillum sp.
GCAACGTCTCAATATTCCCCTTTATGACGATCAGCTGATCCGCGAAATTGCGCGTCGCCTGAACGACGATCCTGCCATCGTCAAGATGCTCGACGAGGGAATCGGGCGGGCCAAGGATATGTGGCTCTACCGCCTGTTGTCGGGCAAGGACCTTGGCCACGACGCGTATCGCGACACCCTGGTCAAGGTAATGATGAGCCTGGGTCGGCTGGGCGGCGTCATCATCGGCCGCGGTGCCCACGTCATCCTGGCGGAAGGGTGCGCCCTGCGTGTCCGTATTGCCGGCACACCGGAAGTGTGCGCGCAGCGCATGGCCGACCAGGGCCATGGCAGCTACGAGGATGAGCTGAAGAAAGCGCAGGAAATCAACCATCTGCGCGGCAAGTTCATCTGGGACACCTTCCATTCTCGGCTGTCCGAGGCGAACCAGTTCGACATTACGATCAACACCGATCGCATGGCCGATTTCGAGGACCTGGTGGAGATGCTGGTCGGTCTGGCTACCGCCATCCATGCAGGCCGCGTTCTGGAGCTGAACCGGAAGTGACGCCGGATGATCCCCTCCCTCACAAGGGGAGGGGACGTTGGGGGTTAACCGATCCGCCCCAACGCCTGACCACCGCCTCCGGTGGGTGGAGCCGGCGGCGGCTGGCCGATGGCGGCCACCGCCTTCATCATCTTCTCGATTTCTTCCGCCATCTTGTCGGCGGTATCGACGATGGGGGCGAAACCGGACGGATCGGCCAACCGTTCAAGCAGTGCCTTGGTATGGGCCAGGGCGAGCAGCGCCTCCTCCTTGCGGGTGGGCAGCATGGGGATGATCTGCTTCTTGACCCGGTTGGGGATGCGGCGCAGCAAGCCCATGCGGCGGTTGGACAACACCTTGAAGTTCATCACTCCGGCCAGCAGGTCGGCGTGATTGCTTGGCGGCAACGCCTCGAACAGGTACTCGACCAGTTCGATCTCGCCGAATTCCAGGATCAGGAAGTGCCTCTGGGTCTTCTGCCAGTCGGCGATGAAGGTGCCGGTGTCGGCCAGGCGCTGGGCCAGCTCCGCCTCGAATAGGGTGGGCGACAGCATGCGCCACGCCTTGGACGAGGCCATGGGCAGCTTGTCGGGCAGGCCGAAATTGCGGGTCAGGTTGTAGGCCACCGCCAGCAATGCGCGGCTTTCGCTGTTCTGGGTGGCCTTGGGCCAACAGGCATACAGCGCGTCCAGGGCGGCGAAATCGTTGCCAGGCGGCGGTTCGGCCAGCAACAGCGCCAGGGCATCCTGGCGATCGGGCAAGGCGGGGTTGCCTTTGCCTTCGGTCCCGCCGAAGGCGGTGATAAGGGCGCCCACCCGGTCCGCCAGCGACAGCGCGGAATCCGGGATCGCCTCCTCGGCATCGGCTCCGGCCTCGGTGGCCGGTTCGGGTTCGATCACTTCCGTAGGCATCTCCTCTCCCGCCTCAGCCGCGGTCGTGGCGCCTTTTACCTGCGCCTCCGGCTCCGCCGGCGGAATGGCCTTGGCCGCGCGGGCTGGCGCGGTTGCCTCCACCGGCAGGTCTGCCAGGGGCGGCGCGGCGGGGCGAGCGAGGGGAGCGTCGTCGTTGCTCATGGGCGCATGATAATGCAGCGGCTCCAGGCCCACCACCGGACTCTGGTTGGTTGCCGCGTCATCCCTGAGCCTCGTCTACGGCGCGGGCCAGGGCGCAGAATTGCTCGACGCTCAGTTCTTCGGCACGCGCGGTGGGCTCCAGTCCAGTGGCGGCGATGAGGGCGTCGGCGTCGCCCAGCGGCTTCAGGCTGGAGCGCAGCATCTTGCGCCGTTGGCCGAAAGCGGCGGCGGTCACCCGCTCCAGCGTTTCGAAGCGCGCAGTCGCCAGGGGCTGGGGACGCGGGATCAGCTTGACCACGGTAGACATGACGGCTGGCGGCGGGGTGAAGGCGCGCTTGTCCACATTGAACAGGGGGCGCACTTCACAGAGCCACTGGGTGATCACCGACAGCCGGCCGTAGTTGGACTCGCGTGGGGCGGCGGCCAAGCGGTCCACCACCTCCTTCTGGAACATCAGCACCATGGACTCGAAGGCAGTGGCGTTACGCAGCCATTGCAGCAGCAGCACCGTCGAGATGTTGTAGGGCAGGTTGGCGACGATGCGGCGCGGTGCGGCGCCCAGGGTGGCGCAATCCACTTCCAATGCGTCGGCGGCGATGATCTCCAGCCGGCCCGGGTCGTAGGCGGCGGCGATTTCGTTCTGGATGGCGATAGCGCGGTCGTCGCGTTCAATGGCGATGACGTGGGCGGCGCCGCCATCCAGCAACGCCCGGGTCAGGCCGCCGGGGCCGGGGCCGATCTCGATGCAGGTCCCGGTTTCCAGCGCTCCGGCCGAACGGGCAATGCGTCCCGTCAGGTTCAGGTCCAGCAGGAAGTGCTGGCCAAGGGACTTACGCGCGCCCAGCCCGTGGGCGGCGATGACGTCACGCAACGGCGGCAATCCAGTCATGACGGCAGAGCCTGACGGCGGTTGCCGGCGATCTCGGCGGCCAGGCGCAGGGCCTCCATCAGGCTGTTCTCGTTGGCGGCGCCGGTGCCGGCAATCTCGAAGGCGGTGCCGTGGTCGGGCGAAGTGCGTACGACGGGCAGGCCCAGGGTGACGTTTACCCCTTCGTCGAAGCCCAGCGTCTTCAATGGAATCAGCGCCTGGTCGTGGTACATGCACAGCGCCGCGTCATAGCGGGCACGGGCGGCGGCGTGGAACATGGTGTCGGGGGGCAGCGGCCCGAAAGCGTCGACGCCGGCGGCCCGCAATTCAGCCACGGCGGGGGCGATGATGTCGATTTCCTCGCGTCCCATGGCGCCGTTCTCTCCCGCATGGGGATTGAGCCCCGCGACCGCAAGGCGTGGGGCCGCGATGCCGAAATCCTGGCGCAATGCCCTATGGGTGGCCTGGCCAACCGAGACGATCGTGGCTTTGTTGAGCGAGGCGATGGCTTCGGCCAAGCTGACGTGGATGGTGACCGGCACCACCTTCAGCAGGGGGCAGGCCAGCATCATCACCTCGTTCCCTTCGACGCCCAGCAGGTGGGCAAGGAATTCGGTATGGCCAGGGAAGCGGAAGCCGCCCTGGTACATCACCCCCTTGTGGATGGGATTGGTCACCACGGCCGCGGCCTCGCCCGCCCGAGCCAATTCTACCGCGCGGGCGATGGAGGCCCGGACCGAGGCGGCATTGGCGGGATCGGGACGGCCGGGCTCGACCGCGGCCGCCAGGGGTTGCGGCAGTACCGGCAAGGCGGTGTCGAACACTTTGGCCGCCTCGGCGACATCGGCCACGGCGCGTACAGGTACCGCAAGCCCCAGCCGGATCGCCAACGCTTCCAGTCGGGCAGGGTCGTCGATGGCAAAAAAAGCCGGCAGATCCTGACGGCGGCGCAGCCAGGCCTTGCAGGCCAGTTCGCCGCCAATGCCGGCAGGCTCCCCCATGGTCAGGGCTACCGGCTGGGCAGCGCGAGGAGTTGCCGCCACGCCGTCAGCCCCGAATTTCGACTACGGCCTGGCGGCGCAGGTTGCGAATGTAACGGCGCGACAGCATGTCCATGCGCTCGTCCTCGATCATGTGGCGAACCTGATCGGAGGTGGGGTCGCTGAATTTCAGGGCCTCGGTCCGGCTGCACACCATCAACACCTGGATGCCCTCGGCGGTGTCCAGGGGCTCGCTGACGCGATTGACCAGCAGCGTGGCGGCCACACGGCGCGCCAGGCCGTTCAACTCGCCTACGCGCTTGGTGCCCAGGCTGCCGGTGGGGGCGCCGACACGGCGGCCGATGGCTTCCAGCTCAGGGCAGGACTTGGCCTGCGCCGTCAACTGGGCGGCGCGCGCCAGAAGCTCCTGCTTGGGCGGCGAGCCGGGGGGGACGGGCAGGGTCACCTGGGACAGAGTGACCTCGGCGTCCTCGGGGTTAGCCACCTGGCCCGCGATACGCTGGTCCAGCATGGCCACGATCAGAAACCCCGAGGCGGTGCGAATCAGCGGAGCAACCTGGCCCTTGTTTATCTGCGTTACCGGGCGGGCCATATCGTCATCCAGGGCATCCTGGGCCAGCCAGCCCATGACGCCACCATTGCCGGCCGTGGGGGCGCGAGAGAATTGGCGGGCCAGCGCCTGGAACGGCGTTCCAGCCTTCAGTTGCTCCATTAGACGCTCACCCAACTGGCGGGCCTCATCTTCCTGGGCAGGATTGTCCACCGGGAGAAAAAGCTCGGCGAGAAGGTATTCCGGCTTGCCGCGGCGCTCGCGAATGGTGGACAGGCGGTCCTTGATCTCTTCCTCGCCCACCTTGATCTGGTTCTGCAGTACGCGGGTGGTCACCCGCATCCAGGTCATATCCGCCTTGATCTGCTCGCGCGCCAATTGCGGATCAACGCCCGCCGTGGCAAGGCCGCCCAGCAGGCCGCCCTTGGGCAGTCGATTCTGCTGTTCGATGGCGGCGATGCCGGCATCCACGTCGGCCGCGGTAACCGACATCTTCAGCCGGGTGGCTTCCTGCATTTGCAGGCGCTCGTCGACCATCTTGTGCAGCACCTGCGGGGCGACGCGGCGGCGGGCATCGAGCGAATCTTGCATGCCCGCGTACACCAGCGCCATTCGCACGCGGCCTTCCAACTCGCGGATGGAAATGACGTCGTCGTTGATCACGGCAGCGATGCGGTCGACCTCCTGGGCCGACGCCGCCGAGACAGAAGCTAGGCCGAGCAGGAGGCAGGCACTGGCAGCGAGGCGTGCGAACATGCGGGTCCCTTCATTAGAACACATTGAACGGAACGTCGCCCAACGTCTTGAACACAAGATTGAATGTCAGGCTATAGCCCGCCAGGAAATCGCGGTCGGAGGTGAAGTTGCGACGCATGTCAGTAACGAAGGCGAAGCATTCATCGTTGTAAATCAGTTTGGTCTGCCAACCCGTAGGGCCGCCCTCGTCGAGCAGGGAGTAGCTGACGCCGCCATAGAACGTCCAATAGCGAGTCAGCGCAGAGCTAAGCGCCCAGGTTATGTAGTGTTGACGCGGGAAGGGGTTCTGCAGGTCGTCCGTGCGCTCGTAATAGAGATAGCTCACCGAAGCCAATAAGGCCGGGCTGCCCACCGACACGGAGCTTTCCTCACGCCGCATGTCGCCGTGGTTCTTGTCCAGGCGGACACGATTGAGCACCGAAACGAAGGGATTGGGTGAGAAATCCAGGCGAGCCAGATAGTCCGACAGCTTGTCGTCGAAGCCAGCGCCCACTGGGAAGGTGCTGTCGTCACGCAGACGCCAGCCTTGAGCGACCGTGGCCCCGATCCACGATCCGGTGGTGGGGAAGGCCTGCCAGCGCAGTCCATAGGCGCCGCGCACGCCACCTTCCACGCGGTCCAAACCAGGGAAGCGGTTCGGTTGGAAGACGTTGATTTCGTCCAACTCGAAGCCGATGGCGTCTTCGTTGGGAATCTTCTCGGAGTTTCCGCCGTTGGGGCTTGCAGCCACCATGGCCATGGGTTCGATGACCTGTGGCAGCGTCTGGGATCGGTTGGCGAAAGGCATGCGCCAATTGGCCGAGATCTGCGGGATGGCACGTCCGGCGTTGGTGGTGCCTTGATCGGGCATGTCGGAGGAGTGGTACGCGTCGGCGCGCATCGAGGTGCTGATGGTGGTCACATCGCCCAGGCTGCCGTAGAAGGGGCGATTCCAGGCGGCAGTGCTGGACACGCGGGTCGAGTCGATGCCAGCACTGCGGGTGTAGGACAGCAGGTCGTTGTAGAAGGTGTAATAGCCGCCCTTGTCGTCCGGCGTTGTGATTTGGGTTGAGGCGATGTGTGGCAGCACGATGGGCGACTGGGTCGCCACGTCCTGGGCCCGCAGCCCCTGGAATGCATAACCTTCCGCCAACGTGTAACCCCGCCGGCCGAAGCCTTCCAAGTAGGGGCGGGTGGTGAGCCACGGACGCTCGTTGTCGAGGTGGTATGAATACACTGCGGTGTAGGTGTCATCGGTCGAGCGCTGCAACTCGTAACCACTACGCCAGTTGCTGTCGAGTTCGTAGCGCGCCTTCGAATCGATGTGGCCGCGCAGGTGGCCGTCGTGGCGGTCGGCGGTAAGGCTGGCCACCGTGCGCTCCTCGCCCTGGGTACCGCGCCAGCGATGCTCGCCGGCCAGCACGACGTGGCGCAGTACATCACTGTCATCGGTCAACGAGGAGGTGTCGACCGAGCCGGTCGAGGCGGCGCCCGACAACAGGAAACGCGGCGCGAAAGTAATGTCCTGGTTGTCGGAGATGGCCCAGAAATAGGGCACCGTGACATTGGTCCCGATGTTCGTGGACATGCCGGCGGTCGGGGTTAGGAAGCCGCTCTTGCGCTTAACGGTCGGGTCGGGATGCGACAGGTACGGTGTATACGCAACCGGGATACCGGCCATTTCGATCCACGCATCGCGGTACTCGATCTCGTGATCGTCCTGATTGTGGGTGACGCGTTCGGCCTTGGCCTGCCACAGGGGCGTGCGCTCGGGATGCGAGCGACACGGTTCGCAGGCGGTATAGATACCCTTGTCGAAGTCCGTGCGGGTGCCGCCGACACGGCGGGCGCTGGCTGCCGCCATGCGCGAATTGTCTGCCAGCACCACACGGATCTCGTTGGCGATGCCTTCCTTGAAGTCGCCGGTCAGTTCGATGTAGTCGGTGAACATCGTCTCGCCGGTGGGCTCGGCCAGGGTGACGTTGCCCGATGCGCTCACGATGTCCTGCTTGAGGTTGTAGCTGACCTGATCGGCTACCAGCATGCGGCCGGCTTGGACGATCTCCACCTTGCCCCGCGCCGATACGATACCCAG
>DATJKV010000587.1:0-1507 GCA_035491155.1 Magnetospirillum sp.
TCTTCAGCTCGGCCGAATTGGCGAGGGCGAAGGCGCGGGCCTTCTCGTAAGCGCCCAGCACCTTGGCCACCAGCTCGGGATGGTCGGCGGCGAAGTCCTCGCGGGTGTTCAGCACGCCCCAGGTGTTGATCTCGGCGTTGCGGTAGAAGATGCGGGAACCGTCCTCCAGCTCGGCCTGGGCCATGAGCGGATCGAGGCCGGCCCAGGCATCCACGTCGCCCTTGGCCAGAGCCAGGCGGCCGTCCTGGTGCTGCAGCAGCACCACCTTGACGTCCTTCTCGGTCAGGCCGTTCTCGGCGAGCGTCCGGATCAGGAAGATGTGCGGGTCGGTGCCGCGGGTGGCGGCGATGCGCTTGCCCTTGAGATCGGCCACCTTCTGGATGGGCGAGCCGTTCTGGGTCACCAGCGCGGTCCATTCCGGCTTGGAATAGACATAGATGGACTTGACCGGATTGCCGTTGATGCGGGCCAGCAGGGCGGCGGCGCCGGCCGACGAGCCGAAATCCAGGCTCTTGGCGTTGAGGAACTCAAGCGCCTTGTTGGAGCCCAGCGACAGCACCCAGCGCACCTTGATGCCGTCCTTGGCCAGGTCCTGCTCGAGGAAGCCCTTTTCCTTCAGCACCAGGCTGACCGGATTGTAATAGGCGTAATCGATCCGCAGCTCGTCCACCTTGTCGGCGGCGCGGGCCACACCGGCCAGCCCGAACACGGCCAGGGCAGCCAGACCGGCGCGCCAGCCGCGCGCCATCAACTTCGTGAACGACATCGGCACTCTCCCCTAATTCACATGCGCATTGCGTTATTCGCATGATTTGTACACTATCACTGCCAATGACGTGGCGTCCATACCATATCGCGCGAGTGTATTTTCGAAACAATGCCCCAGCCCGGCTCGCCCCACGGGCGAAGCACGGCACGCGCCGCGACTGCCGTCCGGCGCGTTGATCTTCGTGCGTCCAATGTCAGAGGATTGATTGCGCCTGCACGCCCCTGCCCGCGCGAACGCGCTGACGAGCGGCAGGCCGCTGCTGCCGACGGGGGCGATCACCCCCGGCAGCACCTATTTGTCGTGTCGCTTACTGGACAATCCGCCACTGCCCGTCGGGCATCAGACACGCGGTGCCGAAGCTGGACTGGGCCTGGCCACCCACCATGACGGTGCTCTGGTACTCGCGGCAATAGCGGCCCGAGGGGTCGGTATAGGGCGGCGAGGTGGGAATTGCCTGGACGGGAGTGGGGTCCACATAGACCGCGCGGGGGCCGGGCGCATACACCACCGGGGGCGGCGCCGGATAGACCATGATCACCTCGCGCGGATAGGGATGGTAATGCGGCGGATGATGACGCCAGCGCCATTCCTCGTCGTAGCGCCAATCGGCCAAAGCGGGCGCGGACAGAGCCACCAGGGACACAAGCAGGGCAGCGGCCGAAACCACGCGGGACATTTTCTCTCTCCCCTCGGGGCCAAGGACAACCCTTAGCCCATGCTCGCAATTCCACCCCCAAA
>DATJKV010000588.1:0-6287 GCA_035491155.1 Magnetospirillum sp.
AGATGATAGGTGCCGCCGCGCGAGGTCAACAGCGCCTGGCCCAAATCGGTGTCGGCGGCACGGAAAGCGATGCCCTTCAGGCTGGCGCCGCCGGCGCCCTTGAGGATGACGCGCACGTGGTTGGTGCCCACCACGTCGGCCTTGATGATGCGGGCGGCCAGCACGGCGAAGCGGGGTTCGGGGTTGCCCGCCCCGAATGGGCCGAGCTGCTTCAAGGTCTCCACCAGATCGACGGTGCAGCCCGAGCAGTCCAGCGCACCATCCAGTTCGAGGATCGGCACCAGCTCGCTGGTCAGCTGGGCCTGCAAGCGATCGGAGATGAAACGGCGGAATTCATCCAGGCGCTCGCGCATTACGGTAAAGCCGGCGGCCATGGCGTGGCCGCCGCCGGCCTTGAGCAGGCCGGACTGGCGGGCGGCGATGATGGCGGCGCCCAGGTCGAGGCCGGGGACCGAGCGGCCCGAGCCCTTCCCTTCCCCACCGTCCAGCGCCACCACGCAGGCCGGGCGGTTGTAGCGTTCCTTCAAACGGCCGGCGACGATGCCGATCACGCCGGGGTGCCAATTCTCACCGGCGGCCAGCACCAAGGGCAGGCCGTCGTCGGCCTGGGTCTCGACCTGCTCGATGGCCTGTTGCAGCACCCCCGCCTCGATCTCCTGGCGGTCCTTATTATAGCCGTCCAGCAGCTTGGCGATCTCAGCCGCCTCGACGGGGTCGTCGGTGGACAGCAGGCGGGTGCCCAGCTCGGCCCCGCCGACGCGGCCGCCGGCATTGACGCGCGGCCCCAGCACATAGCCCAGGTGGTAGGCGTCCGGGCGCTCGCGCACGCCGGCCACGTCGGACAGCGCCGCCAGCCCCACATTGCCGCGCTTGGCCATGACCTTGAGCCCCTGCGTCACCAGGGCGCGGTTGACGCCCTTGAGCGGCACCACGTCGCAGACGGTGCCCAGCGCCACGATGTCCAGCCATTGCAGCAGGTCGGGCGCCTTGCGCCCCTGATACCAGCCAGCCTGCTTGAGCTCGCGGTTGACCGCCACCGCCGTCAAGAAGGCGACGCCGACCGCCGCCAAGTGGCCGTGCGGGCTGTCTTCGTCCAGGCGGTTGGGATTGACCAAGGCGAAACAGCGCGGCAGCTCGGGCTCGGCCTCGTGGTGGTCCACGATGATGACGTCCAGTCCGGCCTCGGCGACGGCGGCCAGCGGGTCATAGGCGGTGGTGCCGCAATCCACCGTGACCACCACGCGGACGCCCTCGTCCTTCATCTTCAGCATGGCGGGCGCGTTGGGGCCGTAACCCTCGGTGATGCGGTCGGGAATATGCACGCGCACGGTGGCGCCCGCCGCCTCGAAGAAGATGCGCAGCAGCGCCGACGAGGTAGCGCCGTCCACGTCGTAATCGCCGAAGATGCCGATAGGCTCGCCGTCCATCACCGCGCGGGCAAGACGCTTGGCGGCCTTGTCCATATCCCTAAGGTGGCTGGGATCGGGCAACAGGTGCTTGAGCTGCGGGGATAGGAACAGCTCGGCCTCGTCGAGGCCGATACCGCGCGCGGCCAAGACACGCCCGATGACCTCGGGCACGGCCAGACGCTGGGCCAGCGTCAGCGCCAGCCGCTCATCGCCGGGCGAGGCCTGCCAGCGCCGCCCGGTAACCGAGCGCTCGACGCCAAGGAAGGCGCCGGCGAGCAAGGTGGGGGCGGCGCTCTGGTGGCTCATCTGTCGTGCAGCTTGGCGTGCTTTTCGAAGTCGTGCCGGGCGGTCAGCATGCGGATGGTCCCGGTCATGGACCGCATCACCATGGAATGGCTGACGGCGCCACCCTTGTGGAAGCGCACGCCCTTCAACAAATGGCCATCGGTGATGCCGGTGGCGGCGAACATGACGTCGCCCCGCACCATCTGGTCCACGTTCCATTTGGCCGACAGATCGTCGATGCCGGCGTTGCGGGCGCGGGCGCGCTCCTCCTCGCTGCGCAGCATCAGGCGGCACTGCATCTGGCCCCCCAGGCACTTGAGGCCGGCGGCGGCAAGCACACCCTCGGCGGCGCCGCCCGAGCCCATGTACAGGTCGATGCCGGTCTCGGGCAGGCCGGTGGCGATGGCGCCCGACACGTCGCCGTCGTCGATCAGCACCACGCGGGCGCCGGCGTCGTAGATACGACCCAGCAGCTCGGCATGGCGCGGACGGTCCAGCATGCAGACGGTCAGGTCGGTGACCGCGACGCCCTTGGCGGCGGCGACGCGGGCCAGATTTTCCGCCGGCTCGCGGTCCAGGTCGATGACGCCCTGGGGCAGCCTGCCGCCCACGGCGATCTTTTCCATATAGACGTTGTGCGGCACATGCAGGAAAGAGCCGGAATCGGTGGCGGCCACTACCGACAGCGCGTTGTGGCTGGCCTTGGCGCAAATGGTGACGCCCTCCAGCGCGGTCAGCGCGATGTCCACCCGCGGCCCCTTGCCGCTGCCCACCTTCTCGCCGGTGTGCAGCGGGCTGTCATCCTCATCGGCGCCGCCGTTGACGATCAGGCCTTCCATGGCGAGGCTGTTCAGCGCCTCCTGCATGGCGGCGGAGGCGGCCTTGTCGGCCGCCCTCTCGTCGCCGCGCCCCATCCACAGGGCGGCGGCCAGCGCGCTGGCCTCGGTCACTCGCACCACTTCCAGGGCCAGGTTGCGGTCCAGGGCCTGCGGCGGCGGAACAAAAATGCGATGCGGCATGGGCAGGCGGGCCTTACAGGTGCTCAATGCGGATGATGCGCGGCGGCTCGACCACGGCGTTCAGGGCGCCGATGCGGGCAACGGCGCGCTCCATGGCGGCTTCCGAGGTGTCATGCAGGGTCATGACCATGGGCACTGTCTCGCCGGGAGCGCGGCCGGGCTGGATCATCTGCTCGACCGAAACCTGCTCGTCGCGCAGCGCGGCGGCGACGTCGGCCAGCACGCCGGGGCGGTCGACCACCATCAGGCGCATGTAATAGGCGCCTTCGCGGGCGCTCATGGGGGCCGGCGGCAGCGCCTTCAGGGCGCCCACCGGCACGCCGAAGGTGGGGGTGCGGCAGCCACGGGCGATGTCGACGATGTCGGCGGCCACCGCCGAGGCGGTCGGGCCGGCACCGGCGCCGCGGCCTTCATAGATGGAGCGGCCGACGAAATCGCCTTCCGCCACCACCGCGTTGAACACGCCGTCCACGCGGGCGATGGGCGCCTTGACCGGCACCATGCAGGGATGCACCCGCTGCTCGATGCCCTTGTCGGTGCGCCGGGCGATACCCAGCAGCTTGATGCGGTAGCCCAGCTTCTCGGCGAAATCGATGTCCACCGCCGAGACGTGGCGGATGCCCTCAATGTGCATGGACTTGAAGTCCACCGGGGTGGCGAACGCCAGGCTGGTGAGGATGCACAGCTTGTGGGCGGCGTCGACGCCGTCGATGTCGAAGCTGGGATCGGCCTCGGCATAGCCCAGCGCCTGCGCCTCGGCCAGCACGTCGGCGAAATCCCGGCCGGTCTCGCGCATGGTGGTGAGGATGTAGTTACAGGTGCCGTTGAGGATGCCGGTGACCTGGCTCAGCGAATTGCCGGCCAAGCCTTCCTTCAACGCCTTGATGATGGGAATGCCGCCGGCCACCGCCGCCTCGAAGGCCAGGCTGACGCCCTTGGCCTCGGCAGCCTTCGCCAGCGCGGTGCCGTGATGGGCCAGCAGGGCCTTATTGGCGGTAACCACGTGGAGGCCGCGATTGATGGCAGTCTCGACCACCTGCTTGGCGATGCCGTCCGAGCCACCGATGACCTCGACCACCACGTCGGCGTCGGCCTCGGCGGCCATCTTGGCCGCATCCTCGTACCAGGCCACCGACGCGGGGATAGCCACGCCGCGATCCTTGGAGCGATCACGCGCCGAAACGGCCGTCACCTGGATGGGACGGCCGGCGCGCGAGGCGATCGCCTCGGCATTGTCGGTCAACAGCTTGACCAGCCCGGCGCCAACGGTGCCGAGACCGGCAACAGCAATCTTCAAAGGTTTCATCAGCCGACCACCGCGCGTTGCTTTTCCGATTCCTCCAGGGCCTTGTCGTAATTGCCCAGGAAGGCCTTGATGTTGCGCACCGCCTGACGGGTCCGGTGGCGGTTCTCCACCAGGCCGATGCGGACGTAATTGTCGCCATACTCGCCGAAGCCGATGCCGGGCGCCACCGCAACCTGCGCCTCGCGCATGAGCAACTTGGAGAACTCCAGCGAGCCCAGATGGGCGAAGGCCTTGGGGATGGGCGCCCAGGCGAACATGGTGGCGGGCGGCGACGGTACATCCCAGCCGGCGGCATGCAGGCCTTCGATCAGGACGTCACGGCGCGCCTTGTACAGCTGGCGAATTTCCTCGACGCAATCCTGCGGGCCGTTCAGCGCGGCCGTCGCAGCGACCTGGATCGGGGTGAAGGCGCCGTAATCGAGGTAGGACTTGATGCGGGTCAGCGCGCCGATCAGCGTCTTGTTGCCGGCGGCGAAGCCGATGCGCCAGCCCGGCATGTTATAGGTCTTCGACATGGAGGTGAACTCCACGGCGATCTCCTTGGCACCCGGGATCTGCAGGATCGAGGGCGGCGGCGCCACGTCGAAATAGATCTCGGAATAGGCCAGGTCCGACAGGATCCAGATGCCGTGGTGGCGGCAGAAATCCACCACCTGCCCGTAGAAGTCCAGATCGGCCAGCAGCGCCGTCGGATTGCTGGGATAATTCAGCACCAGGGCGATGGGCTTGGGCACCGAATGGCGCACGGCGCGATCCAGCGCACGCAGGAACTCGGCGTCGGGCGTCACCGGCACATAGCGGCACGAACCACCGGCGATGATGAAGCCATAGGGATGGATGGGGTAGCTGGGGTTGGGCACCAGCACCACATCACCCGGGCTGGTGATGGCGTTGGCCAGGTTGGCCAGGCCTTCCTTGGAGCCCAGGGTGACGATGCACTCGCTCTCCTGGTCCAGCTCGACGCCGAAGCGACGCTGGTAATAGCCCACCAGCGCCTTGCGCAGGCCGGGGATGCCGCGGCTCATGGAATAGCGGTGGGCGCGCGGGTTGCGCGCGGCCTCGACCAGCTTCTCGACGATGTGCGGCGGCGTGGGCTGGTCGGGGTTGCCCATGCCGAAATCGATGATGTCCTCGCCGGCGGCACGAGCTCGGGCCTTCATGGCGTTCACTTCCGCGAACACATAAGGGGGAAGGCGCTTAATCCGATGGAATTCCTGTTCCGTGCTCATGATGCGATCTTTCATCCGCCGATCCGAACCTCGGCACAAATCCTGGGCCCACAAGGGCGGCGGCGAGGTCGGGAAGGGCCATATCTAGCGCGGCCAGGGTTAAGAATCGATATCTTTTTGGGTAGAGGGCGGCATCCGATTCCTCATCCCACAGGCGACTTGGAGACGGCTAAGGTGCGGGCCGGGCGACGCCTATTCGCCGTCGTCCGAAGCCTCGCCGCTCACCCGTCGGCGGCAGCCCCAATCGGCCAGCACGGCATTGATGTCGTCCAGCACGAAGTGCCGGGCCGAATCCACGTCGTAGCCGTCGGCCAGCAGATCATCGTAGTCGGTGTAGGTATGGCGCACATAGGCCACCAGCGAGGCCCAGGCCGCAGCCTGAGGCGAAGCAGGCTTCAGCCCGCGCGAATCCTCGGCATGGTCCAGGATGGCGGCGCGGTCGAACTCAGGAATCAGCGGCGCGATCACCGCCAGGGCCTCGGCAATGCGGGCCCGGCGTGATGATGATGGCGTGCGAATTATCGAGGCCTTTCTTGCTCGTCATGCTCGGGCTTGACCCGAGCATCCATACGGCTCCTCCAGCACTGTGCTAGGTGGATCCCCGTGGATGGCCGGGTCAAGCCCGGCCATGACGAGTCCTGGAAGCCTGGAAGCTAAATGACGTCGAGATAAACCTGCGCGCCCACGTCGCCCAGCCCGGCGGCCGGGTCGGCGCCGACCATGATTTTGCCGGCGGGGACGCCGCGCTTGGTCAGCTCGCGGGCGACCGCGTTGGCGCGCTGCATGGAAGCGTCGAGCCCGTCCATCATCTGGTGCACGGCGTCACCACGGAAGGGCGGGGCGGGAGCATGGCCGACGACGCGCACCACACCGCCGGTCTGCTTGTACAGGCGGGCCACCTCGGCGATGGAGGCGCGGTCGGCGTTGGTCAGCGCGGAGCCGCCGTTGAAGTCCAGCGAGGCCACCTGGAAGCTGGCCGCCGCCTCGGGCGCCGGCGCCGGTGCCGCCATGCCCTTGCCGCCGCCCTTGACGGCGCGGC
>DATJKV010000589.1:0-3770 GCA_035491155.1 Magnetospirillum sp.
GCCTTCTTGCTGTTCCTGGCCGCCGGCAGCCTGAATTCGGCGGCTCACACGGTCTATTACGCCTTCTCCACCATCCACTGGAAAGCCGCCGGCATCCCCGACGACACCATCGGCCTGCTGTGGTCGGAAGGCGTCATCGCCGAGATCGTGCTGTTCTCGGTCTCGGGCGCCGCCGTGCGTCGCTGCGGCCCGGTCGGGCTGCTGGTGCTGGCCGGGCTGGGCGGGGTGGTGCGCTGGACCGTGCTCGGGCTGACCACCGATTTGGGCTGGCTGGTGTCGGTCCAGTTCCTCCACGCAGCCACCTTCGGCTGCGCCCACCTGGGAGCCATGCATTTCATCCAGCGCTCGGTCCCGGCCGGCCTGTCGGCCCGCGCCCAGGGCATCTATTCGGCCGTCGCCATGGGCGTGGTCCCCGGCCTGATGAGCCCGGTCACCGGCCGCCTGTACGAAGCGCTGTCGGGCCACGCCTTCCTGGTCATGACGCTATTGTCGGCATTGATGGCGCTGGCGGCGGCGAAGCTGCAACGGCTCAGATAAGGCTGGCGACGACGCCCACCGCCGCGGCCGCCCCCAGCACGGCCATCATCCCCACATGGAAGCGCAGCATGGCCACCGCCGCCGCCACCGCGAGGACCAGTTGCAGCGGCTGGACCGAGGCGAAGTCCGGCAGGGGAACACCCAGCCGGCCGCTGGCCACCCGCGCGAATATCACATGCAGCGCGAACCACACCGTCAGGTTCAGGATCACCCCCACCACCGAGGCGGTGATGGCGGCCAGCGCCCCGGCCAGGGCGCGGTTGGCCCGCAAGGCCTCGATGAACGGGGCGAAGGCGAAAATCCACAGGAAGCAGGGCAGGAAGGTGACCCAGGCGGTCAGCACCGCCCCCAGCACACCGCCCAGCCACGGATCGAGGCCGCCGGGCGAGCGGTAGCCGGCCAGGAACCCGACGAACTGGTTGACCAGGATCAGCGGCCCAGGCGTGGTCTCGGCCAGGCCCAGACCGTCCAGCATCTCGCCCGGCGCCAGCCAGCCATACACCTCCACCGCCTGCTGGGCAACATAGGCCAATACCGCGTAGGCGCCGCCGAAGGTGACCAACGCCATCTTGGCGAAGAACAGGCCGATGGCGGCGAACGCCCCCTGCCCCGCCGCCAGCGCCACGCCCACCGGGACCAGCCACAGCACCAGGCAGGCCAGCACGGTAAACGCCAAGGCGCGCCAGTCCACCGGCGCTAGCGATTCCACCGTCTCCTCCAGCTTGGGGGCGAAGGTGGCCCGCGCCAACGCCCCCGCCACGCCGGCCGACAGCACGATCAGCGGAAACGGCACCCCCAAGGCGAAGATGGCGACGAAGGCCAGCGCCGCCACCGCCAGCGCGGCGCGCCCCTTCAGGGCGCGGCGGCCGATGCGCACGCAGGCCTCCAGCACCACCGCCAGCACTGCCGGCTTGAGGCCGAGGAACAGCCCCTCAACCACGGGAACGTGGTGCAGCCCCACATAGAGGGCGGCCAGCGCCATCATCACCACGAAGCCGGGCAGTACGAACAGCCAGCCGGCGGCAATGCCTCCCCGCACGCCGTGCAATTGCCAGCCGGCATAGGTGGCCAATTGCTGCGCCTCGGGGCCGGGCAACAGCATGCAGAAGTTCAGCGCATGCAGGAACCTGGGCTCGTCCAGCCACTTTTTCTCGTCCACCAGGATGCGGTGCATGGTGGCGATCTGGCCGGCGGGACCGCCGAACGACAACAGGCCGATGCGCAGGAACACGCGCAGGGCTTCCGGGAAACTAGGCCTGGGAATCGGCTGGGATGCGGCCATGCGTCTTCCTCCCTGGGTTACAGGTAAGGCAGAGCTTGGGCGACGGCCGCCTGACCGGGCGTCTGCCGGCCCGGATAGGTTCAATGTGGCGACCGGGAGCCGCCCGTCAACTACACCGTAATGTCGGGCACCGGTGGAGCATCCAGCAGCCCGGCCAGAATGACCAGGCCCTGGCGCAGCTCCTCGCGGTCCATGGGGCAGGAGACCGACACCCGCACGCCATCCAGGAGCGGCCGGCCGACGGCAAAGGTCTCGGTGGGAGCGATGCTGACGCCCGCCCGCGTCGCCTCGGCGACGAAGGCGCTGCTGCGCCAGGGCGGCGCCAGCGGCAGCCAGACATTGTAGGCCGGCGTCTCGGGCCGCACCCGCTCGCCCAGATATTGCACGGCCAGCTCGGCCCGTGCGGTCATCTCGCGGCGCAGGCGGACGGGGATCTCGAAGGCGCTGCCCTCCTCGATCATGATGCTGGCGACCTCGATCAAGGTGGTGGGCAGCGACAGGGTGAGCGCGCCCACGGCGGCGTCGAAACGGGTACGGAGCGGCGGCGGCACCGCGTTGAAGGCGGTGCGCAGGCCGGGCGAAACGCTTTTCGACAGGGTGGACATGTACAGGCAGCGCTCGGGTGCGTGCACCATGATGGGCGGCGGCGCATCCGGATTGAGGAAGCGGTGAACGCCGTCCTCGATGATGAAGGCGTCGAAGCGTCGCGCCAGCGCGGCGATGGCGCGGCGGCGATCCTCCGGCAGGGTGGTGGTCATGGGGTTCTGCACCGTGGCGATGGTATAGAGCACCTTGGCGCCGCGGGCGAAGGCACGCTCCACCTCGTCGGGGATCAGGCCGTGGCGATCCATGGGCACCGGCATCAACACCCGCCCCATCATGGCCACCGCCGACTTGATGCCGGGATAGGTGAATTCCTCCACCGCCACCGTATCGCCGGGAACGGTCATCACCGACAGCGCCGCCAGGATGGCCTGCTGGCTGCCCGAGGTCACCGCCACCCGCTCGGGCCCCACCTCGGCCCCTTCCGATGCCAGCCAGCGGGCGCCGGCGGCGCGGTGACGCAGGCTCAATGATTCGAAGCGGTAGGCCAGCAGGTGGGCCAAATCGGGCCGGCGCGCCAGCCGCGCCAGGATCGGCCCCACCGCCCAGGCGCCCTGGTCGCCGTCCGGGCGGTTGACCGCCATGTTGACGAAGCCGCTGCGTTTGTCGTTGGCCTCGTTCAGATATTGCGCCAGAGCGGGGTCGGCCTTCACCGGATCGCGCACGAAGGTGCCGCGCCCCACCTCGCCCGACAGCAGCCCCTGGCGCTCGGCCTCGGCATAGGCGCGCGCCACCGTGCCCACCGTCACCTTCAGGCGCCAAGCCAGGTCGCGGTGGGTGGGCATGCGCGTGCCGGAAGCCAACCGGCCGGCGGCCAGGTCGGCGGCGATGGCCTCGACGATGGCGCGGTATTTGGGGCCGTGGGCAGCGGAGAGATCGGGGAGCCAATTTGACATGGTGTCAATGTTGGCATTGACTCCACCGCAGTGTCAAACGATGAGTCATTCATGGTGTCAAGCAAGGGATTGCGCCATGAAAACGGCAAATTGCACCCATTCAATTTCCATCACCCACCCCAACCGCCAATCGTTGGCCGTTCGCCTGTTCGATCGCCTGCTGGAGTGGCTGGAGCGGTCGCGCCAGCGCACCGCCCTGGGCCGGCTGGAAGAGCGGCTGTTGGCCGATATCGGCTGCGATCGGGCCAGCGCCGCGGCCGAGGCCGATAAGCCATTTTGGCGAAATTAGGCCACTTGACGTTCGTCACGACATGCGCACAGGCGTAGGTATATTTTTATTGTGCTTATTACTCCCTCTCGCTGGAGGCTACGCGTGCCCGATTTCGACCCGGCCCTCTCGGTGGGCGTAGCCGTTCTGGACACTGACCACGAAAACCTGCTGAACCTGATCG
>DATJKV010000590.1:0-2320 GCA_035491155.1 Magnetospirillum sp.
CGCCCCTTTGACAAAAAAAGAAGCCCCGGCTTTCACCGGGGCTAAGTCAAACAGGGAGGCTTCACGTCTAGGAGACGTAGGGTCCCCAATGGGGACCCGGAAAACCCGAGCCGAGGCTCGGGGAGGTGGCGGGGCGAGCCCCGCCAGAACATTTCGCAGCCGCAAAGCGGCGCGTCACGCGCACCTATGTACGGCATGACTGCGGGCGCAACCATGTTAAAAAGCGCGGCCTGGGCATGCAGGCAGCGCATAACAGAAATGTAACCGAGAGGTTTTTCATCTCTATCTAAGGTTTAGACCTGAGAAATTGGATAATCGTCGCCGCGAATGCTTGCGGCCCCTAGAGCGATTCCTGGATTTTGTGCAGCAGGAAATCGCGGAAGACGGTGATGCGCTTGGAGTGGCGCAGTTCTTCCGGATAGACGAAATAGGTGTCCAGCTTGGGCCCCTTCAGTTCGGGCAGCACGTGGACCAGATTGTCGGCCTCGGTGGTCATGTAGTCCGGCAGGGCGGCGACCCCCAGGCCCGACTTCACGGCACGGTAGATGCCGTAGATGTTGTTGACCTCAAGCACCGGCTTGCGTGGCCGCAACGGACTGGCGCCGGCTTCCAGAAGCCAGTTGACGTTGGCCACCGGCGGCGAGACGCGGGCGTCGTCGCCGTAGACGACGATGCGGTGGTTGTCCAGGTCCTCGGGCGTCTTGGGCATGCCGAAACGCTTCAGGTACTCGGGCGCCGCATAGACGTTGTAGTGCATGGTCAGCAGATGGCGCTGGATCAGGTCCGGCTGCCGGGGCGGCATCATGCGGATGGCCACGTCGGCCTCGCGCATGGCCAAGTCCAGCTCGCCATCGTACAGCACCATGGTGACGTCGATCTCGGGGTAGAGGTCGAGGAAGTCCTTGATGCGCGGCGTCAGCCACAGCGACCCGAAGGCCACGGTGGTGGTAATCTTCAACGGACCTTGCGGGCGCTCGCGGCTTTCGGTCAGCAGCGCCTCGGTCATGGCCAGTTTGGAGAAAATCTCGCGGGCGGTCTTGTATAGCAGCTCGCCCTGCTCGGTCAGGATCAGGCCGCGGGCATGACGATGGAACAGCGGCAGGTTCAGACTTTCCTCAAGCGCGCTGATCTGGCGGCTGACCGCCGACTGGCTCAGGTTAAGCACCTCGCCCGCATGGGTGAAACTCCCCGCCTCGGCTACGGCGTGGAATACCCTGAGCTTGTCCCAATCCATGTCCCTTGACGGGCTCCTTCCCCCCAAAAGCCGACTCCGGCGCCCCCATGACGCCGGGCCGGTTCTGTTTTGCGAGCGTTACTGTGCCGCAACTTCCGTCGTATGTCCATGGATGGCGAGGAAGCGTTCGGCTTCCAGCGCCGCCATGCAGCCGGTGCCGGCGGCGGTGACCGCCTGCCGGTAGATCTTGTCCTGCACGTCGCCGGCGGCGAACACGCCGGGGATGTTGGTGGTGGTCGAACCGGGCGTGGTGATGATGTAGCCCTCGTCGTCGATGGTCAGCGCGCCCTTGAACAGCTCGGTGTTGGGGCTGTGGCCGATGGCGATGAAGACGCCGTCGCACGACAGGTTCGACAGCTCGCCCGACTTCATGTTCTTCAGGCGGACACCGGTAACGCCGGGCGGGTTGCCCCCGCCCAGGATTTCATCCACCACGCTGTCCCACACCACACTGACCTTCGGGTTAGCGAACAGGCGATCCTGAGCGATCTTCTCGGCGCGCAAGCTGTCGCGGCGATGCACCAGGGTGACCTTGGAGGCGATGCCGGCCAGGTAGATGGCCTCCTCGACGGCCGAGTTGCCGCCGCCGACCACCACCACTTCCTTGCCGCGATAGAAGAAGCCGTCGCAGGTGGCGCAGGCCGAGACGCCGAAGCCCTGGAACTTCTGCTCGGAGGGGATGCCCAGCCACTTCGCCTGGGCGCCGGTGGCGATGATCAGGGTTTCGGCGAGCCATTCCTGGCCGCTGTCGCACTTCAGGAGGAACGGCCGCCTGGAGAGGTCGGCCTCGACGACGATGTCGGTGACGATCTCCGTGCCCACGTGCTCGGCCTGCGCGTGCATCTGGTCCATCAGCCAGGGACCCTGAATCACCTCGGCGAAGCCCGGGTAGTTCTCCACGTCGGTGGTGATGGTGAGCTGCCCGCCAGGCTGAAGGCCGGCAATCAGGATTGGCTCCAGGCTCGCGCGCGCAGCGTAGATTGCCGCGGTGTAGCCGGCGGGACCCGCGCCGATGATCAGCACGTGGGTGCGGTGGGTGTCTGGCATGGGAACTGGTCCGGGACTGCGTGTGGCCAACAATATCGG
>DATJKV010000591.1:0-4812 GCA_035491155.1 Magnetospirillum sp.
CTGCCCCCGCCGCCAAGCCTGCGGCCGACAAGGGCAAGAAGTAGGCGAGGCTCGGGCTCGCCCAGGTGCCGCCCCACGGACGACCCATGAAGCTCTTTGTCGGCCTCGGCAACCCGGGCCGCGCGTACGCTCGCCACCGGCACAACGTGGGCTTCATGGCCGCCGAGCGGATTGCCGCGCGCCACGGCCTCGGCCCCTGGAGGAAGCGATTCCACGGGCTCGTGTGCGAGGGGCCTGTGGGCGGCCACAGGGTGATCCTGCTGAAACCACAAACCTATATGAACGACAGCGGCCGAGTAGTGGGCGAGGCGCAGCGCTACCTGAAGATCGGGGAGGGCGACATCTACGTCTTCCACGACGAGCTCGACCTCGCGCCAGGCAAGATCAGAATCAAGACCGGTGGCGGCAATGCCGGCCACAATGGTTTGCGCTCGATCACGGCCCACATCGGCAACGAGTACGTGCGCGTGCGCATCGGCATCGGCCATCCGGGCGCCAAGGAGCAGGTGTTGCGCCACGTGCTCAATGACTTCGCCAAGGCCGATGCCGCCTGGCTCGAGCCCTTGCTCGATGCCATCGCCGACGCGGCGCCGCGCCTCGCCGCCGGGGACGATGCGCGCTTCCTCACCGACGTGGCGCGGGCAAATAGGCCCGGCGAGGTCGCGCTCAAGCCGGCCGCTACCACGCCAGCTCTTGTGCCAGCTCCGGGGCAGGCGACCGCTGCGGCGGATGAGCGCCAGGGCAAGCGCGCGAGCGCGCTTGCCGAGAACCTCAAGCGCTGGCTCAGGCGCCGCAGCGAGAAGAGCTGATCCATGGGCTTTAGGTGCGGCATCGTGGGCCTGCCCAATGTCGGCAAGTCCACCCTCTTCAACGCGCTCACCCAGACCGCAGCGGCGGAGGCCGCCAACTATCCCTTCAGCACCATCGCACCCAACATCGGCGACGTCGGCGTGCCGGATCCGCGGCTGCAAACACTGGCGGCGATCGGCAACTCGGCGGCCGCCACCCCCACGCGGCTCACCTTCGTCGACATCGCCGGCCTGGTGCGCGGTGCGTCGAAGGGTGAAGGCCTGGGCAACCAGTTCCTTGCCAACATCCGCGAGGTGGACGCCATCGTCCACGTGCTGCGCTGCTTCGTGGACGACGACATCAAGCATGTCGAGGATTCGGTGGACCCGGTGCGCGACGCCGAGATCATCGAGACCGAGCTGATGCTGTCCGACCTGGACAGCCTGGAGCGCCGCATCGTGCCGCTGGAGAAGAAGGCCAAGAACGGCGACAAGGAGGCCAAGGCCCAGGTCGACGTCATGACCCCTATCCTGGCCGCCCTGCGCGACGGCAAGCCGGCCCGCACCGTGAGCTTCGACGACGACGAGCAGAACCGCATCTTCAAGCAGCTGGGCCTGCTGACCTCCAAGCCGGTGGTCTATGCCTGCAACGTCGAGGAAGCCTCGGCCGCCGAGGGCAACGCCCTGTCGGCCAAGGTATTCGAGATGGCCGCCAAGGAAGGCGCCAAGGCGGTGGTGATCTCGGCCGCCATCGAATCGGAAATCGCCCAGCTGGGCAGCGATGAGGAGAAGGCGGAGTTCCTCGAGACCTTGGGGCTGGAGGAGACCGGCCTCGCCCGCGTCATTCGCGCCGGCTACGACCTGCTGCACCTCATCACCTTCTTCACCGTCGGTCCCAAGGAGGCCCGCGCCTGGACCGTGCAGAAGGGCGCCAAGGCCCCCCAGGCCGCCGGCGTCATTCACACCGACTTCGAGAAGGGCTTCATCCGCGCAGAGACCATCGCCTATGGCGACTTCATCGCCTGCAACGGCGAGGCGGGCGCCAAGGAAGCCGGCAAGATGCGTCTGGAAGGCAAGGAATACGTCACCCAGGACGGCGACATCTTCCACTTCCGCTTCAATGTTTAAGGTGAACTGACGGAATGGCCGGGCGTCGCCCGGCCATTTTTGTTTGTGCGGGCTAAACGCGCCGCGCCATCCAGCCGCCGAAGCACAGGGCCCGGAAGAACGGCTGCGGGGCCGAGAAGCCGGCTTCCGCCAGCAGGTCGGTCAGGCGGTCCTCGGTGACCGGATGGATGTCGCGGTCCACGTGCGCGAAACCCTTGTCGATCTCGGGCCCGCCGATGCCGGCGGCCCGTTGCAGGTGGCGCCAGAAGGTGCGCAGCTCGACCTGCCAGGGATCGCCCCAGCCGGGGCCGAACAGGTCGGCCAGCACCAGCGGTGCGCCGGGCTTTAAATGCTTGGCCAAATCCGTCAGCAGGCCCAGCTTGGCGCCGTCGTCAGGCAGGAAATGGAGCACCAGCAATAGGGTGGCGGCGTCGAACGGCTCGAATACCGGCAGGTCGGATACCGCGCTGGGGTAGAGCCGCACCCGCGCGGTGAGCCCATGCTCGGCCACCTTATGATCGGCGATGGTCAGCATGTCCTGAGACGGATCGATTCCCACCACGTGCAGTGCCGGGCAGGCCTGGCCCAGCGCCACGCATTCGGCTCCGGTGCCGGCGCCGGCCACCAGCACGCGGCCCTGGCCCCGGGTGGTTTCGGCCACCACCATGCAGGCCAGCTGATGCAGCGCCTCGTAGCCCGGTATGGCGGCGCGGATGCGGCGATCATAGGCCTGCGCCTTCTCGGCGGCGTAGATGCGGTCCAGGGCGGTGTCGGTCATGGAGGAACCTCGCAAGGGAAAAGGTCCTGCTGGCGCAGGGCCTCGGCCATGGCGATGGAGGCGGCCAGCGCCACGTTCAGCGACCGCACGCCCGCTGCCAGGGGGATGCGGACACGGGCATCGGCGGCGTCGGCCACGCTGTCGGGAACGCCTGCACTTTCGCGCCCCACCATGATCACATCGTGCGCCTGGAAATGGAAACGGTCCAGCCGTTCCGACGCCTTGGTGGACAAAAGCATGATGCGGCGTCCGTCCAGGCGGCAGGACTCCTGGAAGGCAGTCCATGACGTATGGCGGGTCACCTCCACCGCGTCGATATAGTCCATGCCGGCGCGGCGCATGCGCTTCTCGTCCCACAGGAAGCCGCACGGTTCGATGACATCGACGCCGAAGGAAAGGCAGGCCGCCAAGCGCAGCAAGGCGCCCGCGTTCTGGGGGATGTCGGGCTGGTAAAGCGCCAGTCGAGGCCGGCTCATTTCTTGCTCCAGGTCACGGCGTTTTCCGGCAATGCGCGAGAAGCGCGAAAAGCGAGGTTACAGAATTAGTTAATCCAGATGTGCTCTTGACTCCCCTGTTGATCCAGGCGGGCCGATGTGGTTAATAGGGCCGCTTCCGCGGGCCAACAAGAGGTTAAGTCATGGCTGATTCGGCTACGCATGCCCAGCCCTCGCAGACGGACGGGCAGACTCGGCGGGATTTCCTGCTGATCGCCACCAGTGCCGTCGGCGCGGCCGGCACCGCCGCCGCCCTGTGGCCGTTCGTGCATAGCATGAACCCGGCCGCCGACACCCTGGCGATGTCCACCACCGACGTGGATATTGCCGCCATTCAACCCGGTCAGGCCGTCACGGTCATCTGGCAGGGCAAGCCGGTCTTCGTGCGTCACCGGACGCCCGAGGAAGTGGCTCAGGCCGCCAAGGATGACGAGGCTGGTCTGCGCGACCCGGCCAAGGATGCCGACCGTGTCACCAAGCCGGAATGGCTGGTGCTGATCGGCGTTTGCACCCATCTGGGCTGCGTGCCGCTGGGTCAGAAGGCTGCCGACCCCAAGGGCGATTTCGGCGGTTGGTTCTGCCCCTGCCACGGGTCGCACTACGATACTTCGGGCCGCATCCGCAAGGGCCCCGCACCGCTGAACCTGGCTGTGCCGAAGTATTCGTTCACCACCGACACCACCATCCGTATCGGTTAAGGATCGGCCATGAGCGGTTTCAAGACCAACAACAAGGTGGTGAGCTGGCTGGACCAGCGGCTTCCCATCTTCTCGATGATGCACCATTCGGCCATCGA
This sequence comes from Magnetospirillum sp., assembly GCA_035491155.1. Taxonomy (GTDB): domain Bacteria; phylum Pseudomonadota; class Alphaproteobacteria; order Rhodospirillales; family Magnetospirillaceae; genus Magnetospirillum. Next base: position 3,964 of record DATJKV010000591.1, read on the forward strand.
GTATCCCACTCCCAGGAATCTGAACTACTGGTGGAACTTCGGCTCGCTGGCCGGTTTCATGCTGGTGGTGATGGTGCTGACCGGCATCTTCCTGGTGATGAACTATTCCTCGCACACCTCGCTGGCGTTCGACTCGGTCGAGCGCATCATGCGCGATGTGAATTACGGGTGGCTGATCCGCTACCTGCACATGAACGGCGCCTCGATGTTCTTCATCCTGGTGTACATCCACATGTTCCGGAACCTGTACTACGGTTCGTACAAGGCTCCGCGTGAAGTGCTGTGGTGGGTCGGCATCATCATCTTCCTGATGATGATGGGCACCGCGTTCATGGGCTATGTGCTGCCCTGGGGCCAGATGTCCTTCTGGGGCGCCACCGTGATCACCAACCTGTTCTCGGCCTTCCCCATCGTCGGCGAGCCGATCCGCACCCTGCTGTGGGGCGGCTTCTCGGTGGACAATCCCACCATGAACCGCTTCTTCTCGCTGCACTACCTGCTGCCGTTCGTCATCTTCGCGCTGGTCTTCGTCCACGTCTGGGCGCTGCACACCGTCAAGTCGAACAACCCGCTGGGCGTCGAGATCAAGACCCCCGCCGACACCATCCCGTTCCACCCGTACTACACGGTCAAGGACCTGTTCGGCATCGGCGTGTTCCTGCTGTTCTACTGCGCCTTCGTGTTCTACGCGCCGAACTTCTTCGGTGAGCCGGACAACTACATCCCGGCCAACCCGATGCAGACCCCGCCGCACATCGTGCCCGAATGGTACTTCCTGCCGTTCTACGCGATCCTGCGCGCCTTCACCCAGGACCTGTGGTTCGTCTCGGCCAAGCTGCAGGGTGTGAT
>DATJKV010000592.1:0-8693 GCA_035491155.1 Magnetospirillum sp.
CAAGAACTGGTCCTTCCCCGACCGCCGCGTCACTGATTTCGTGATGAACACCACCACCAAGGCCGGCCGCAAGACCAGCGACGACCAGATCGAGACCCTGATCTCCATCAACCGGGACACTGCGGCCAGGCTGGCCGCGGGCCAGGACATGGAACTGGTGCAGCGCCGCGCCGAACTGGCCTGGCGCGAGCGCGGCCGCCCCTACGGGGTCAAGCTGGACCACTGGCTGATCACCGAGATGGAGCGCAAGGCGCGCCTGCGCCACGCCTTCGCCGGCTACCCGGCGTAAGAGCGGTCTAACGCCGCCTTTCCAAGCGTCGCATGAGCGGCTATTTTCCCGCCACCATGCGACGCGCCACCTTTCTGTCCACCCCGCCCAAGCTGACCGGCGAAATCCGCCGGTTCTGCGCCACCTTGTCCACCGCCGAGCCACAGGTGCTGAAGGCCGTGCCCTTCCCCGGCTGCGACGGCGATTGCTGGGACAACCTGCCCGGCCAGGTGGAACGCTTCGGCGGCAAAGCGCTTGCCGGCTGGCGGGTGGTGGCGTGGCCGCGCGTCATGCTGCACGCCGAACCGCATCTGGTGTGGCATAGCCCCAAGGACGAACTGATCGACGTCACCGCCACCCCAGACCGCGCGCCCCACTCGGTCTTCGTCGCCGACGAGACCGCAAGCCGCGAATCCCGCCCCCGCCGCCAGGCCCTGGTCAGCAATCCCGATTTGGCCGGCTGGATGGACCTGGCGGACAACGGCGAGGAAGCCGGCAATGCCGCCCTGGACTTGTTCCTTAAGGTGCTGAAGAAGTTCGCTCGCCCCGACGATCCCTGCTATTGCGGCAGCGGCCGGCAGATGCGGAAGTGCCACCCGCTGAAGCGTTAGTGGTGAAGCGTTAGTGCTGAAGCGTCAGTCAGACGCCCGCTCCGGCGGGCTGTCGTGATGCATCTCGCCGCCGGACAGCTTCAAGGCCCACATCAGCCCCACCATGGCCCCCTTGAAGTCGGGCAGCAGCAGCCAGATCAGCAGCGATGTCGCCACCAGGGCGCCGATGATGAAGGGCAGCAGCGGCGGTGCCCAAAGCTGCTCGACCATCAGCGAACCGGGCACCACGATGTGCCCCACCACCAGAATGGTGAGATAAGCCGGCCCGTCATCGGCGCGGATATGCCCCAGCTTCTCGCCGCAATGGGGGCAGTGCTCCACCACGGTCAGATAGTCGCGCAGACACGGCCCCACGCCGCAGCGGGGGCAGCGTCGCCTCAGGCCACGGCCGATGGAAGTGAGGATTTGACGGGTGCGCGGCGACATGGCTGCCCTTGCGAACGAGAAGCACTTCGTTCTGCCCATGTAGGGGCGACTGCGCCATGCCGCCAGCCCAAACGAAAAGCCCCCGGCCTGGCGGCCGGGGGCTTCTTGTTTCAGCGCGTAGCTTAGTGCGCGAAGTCGGCGAAGAAGTCGTTGCCCTTGTCGTCGACGACGATGAAGGCGGGGAAGTCGACCACTTCGATGCGCCAGATGGCCTCCATGCCGAGTTCGGGATACTCGACCACTTCCACCTTCTTGATGCAGTCCTGGGCCAAGCGGGCGGCGGCACCGCCGATGGAACCCAGGTAGAAGCCGCCGTGCTTCTTGCAGGCGTCGGTGACGGCCTTGGAGCGGTTGCCCTTGGCGATCATCAGCATGGAACCGCCGGCGGCCTGGAACTGATCGACGTAGGAATCCATGCGGCCGGCGGTGGTCGGGCCGAACGAGCCGGACGGCATGCCCTCGGGGGTCTTGGCCGGGCCGGCATAGTAGACGCCCAGCTGCTTGAGGTAGTCCGGCAGGCCCTCGCCGCGATCCAGGCGCTCCTTCAGCTTGGCATGGGCGATGTCGCGGGCGACGATCATCGGGCCGGTCAGGCTGACGCGGGTCTTGATCGGGTACTGCGACAGGGTCTTGCGGATCTCGTCCATGGGACGGTTGAGGTCGATCTTGACCACCTCGCCCGACAGCTTGGACGAATCGATCTCGGGCAGGTACTTGGCCGGATCACGCTCCAGCGCCTCGACATAGACGCCGTCCTTGGTGATCTTGCCGAGGATCTGGCGGTCGGCCGAGCACGACACGCCGATGGCCACCGGGCACGAGGCGCCGTGGCGCGGCAGGCGGATGACGCGGACATCATGGCAGAAGTACTTGCCGCCGAACTGGGCGCCGATGCCCATGTCCTGGGTCATCTTCAGCACGATCTGCTCGAGCTCGACGTCGCGGAAGGCCTGGCCGTACTTGTTGCCCGAGGTGGGCAGGCCATCGAGATAGCGGGCCGAGGCCAGCTTCACGGTCTTCAGCGTCATTTCCGCCGACAGGCCGCCGATGACGATGGCCAGATGGTAGGGCGGGCAGGCCGAGGTGCCGAGCGTGCGGATCTGCTCGTCCAGGAACTTCAGCAGGCTCTTGGGGTTCAGCAGCGCCTTGGTCTGCTGGTACAGGAAGGTCTTGTTGGCCGAACCGCCACCCTTGACCATGAACATGAACTTGTAGGCGTCGCCCTCGGTGGCGAACAGGTCGATCTGCGCCGGCAGGTTGGTGCCGGTGTTGACCTCGTCGTACATGTTCAGGGCCGCGGTCTGCGAATAGCGCAGGTTCAGGTCGGTATAGGCCTGCTGCACGCCCTTCGAGATGGCGGCCTCGTCATTGCCGCCGGTGAAGACCTGCTGGCCCTTCTTGCCCATGACCACGGCGGTGCCGGTGTCCTGGCACATGGGCAGCACGCCGCCGGCGGCGATGCCGGCATTCTTCAGCAGGTCGAAGGCAACGAACTTGTCGTTGGCCGAGGCCTCGGGGTCGTCGATGATCTTGCGGATCTGGGCCAAATGGCCGGGACGCAGCAGGTGCGAGGTGTCCTTGATCGCCTCGAAGGTCAGCTTGGTGATGGCCTCGGGCTCGACGGTGACGACGGTCTTGCCGTTGAAGGTGGCGGTGCCCACACCCTCGCTCGTCACCTTGCGGTACGGGGTGTCGTCGTGGGCCAGCGGGAACAGCTCGTGGAAGACGAAGTCGGACATCGGCGCCCTCAAGGATCAGCAGTCAAAGGGTAGGCGCGCCCCACCCCGCGCGGGTGGGGGCAGCCGCGTTCGACAAACACCTTTTTGCAGAATGCGTCAAGACAAATGACCCTCTCCCGCCGAGCGGGAGAGGGAGGGGCCCGGCCGGAAGGCTGGGAGGGTGAGGGAGCCGGAGAGTTGGTGCTCCTTGGCTCCCCCTCACCCGGCGCTTCGCGCCACCCTCTCCCGCTCGCGGGAGAGGGAAAAAACGGCATTTACTTCTTGCGGAAGGCGTCCAGCGCGATGACCTTGCCGCCCTCGGACGGCGCCTCGTCGTCGACCTTGGCCTCCTCGGCCTCGGACTCGTCGGGCAGGTCATCGTCTTCCAGTTCCTCGTCGTCCTCGACCTGGAACTGCAGGCCGAACTTGGCCGAGGGATCGGCGAAGCCGGTGATGGCGGCGAATGGGATGTATAGGCGCTCGGACACGCCCGAGAAGGACAGCGTCACCTCGAAATGCTCGTCATCCACCTCCAGCCCCCAGAACTGGTGCTGAAGCACGATGGTCATCTCGTCGGGATGACGGGCCAGGATGTGGGCCGGCACGGCGACGCCGGGAGCACGCGTGCGGTAGGTGATGTAGAAGTGGTGATCCCCGAACAGGCCGTGCTCGGCGGTCTGCGCCAGGGCATCGCGGACGACGCCCCGCAGCGCATCCTCAACCATCTTGTCGTACCGCAACGTATCATCCGACATCTGAACGCGACGCCCCCAGGGGAAACTCAAAAATTTTACGCACGCATGAAGTGGGGGGGCTTCTGTTGCCCGGTGCCCCCCCGAACCGCGCTTACGGGTTAAGCCGCAGCGGCAAGTTCAACGTTGTCGTTGGCACTTGTTTGAGTTTGACCCGATAACGGTGGATATCATGCCGAGCGCAAGCCATACCTTTACTACCCGCGTCGATCCTATTTCGCCCCCATGGACCGGCACGTGCTGCCGGAGAATGGTGGAGGCGCCGGGTACCGCCCCCGGGTCCGCAAGGCCTATTCCATATAACGTTTAGCGCCATAGTCGGGCGAACCCGACGAGCACAATATAGTGCAGCGCATCAGCCATTGCCAGTGTGCGGTTCGAGGGGCGCTGGAATTGCCACAGCCACCAGCGCCCCTCCGCGTCACTCGAAGCTGATCTTCGGCCCCTTCTTGCCCGACTGGATCAGCCTGACCTTGTCCCACACCTTGGCGGCCAGGACGCCGTAGGCCTTGGCGTGCGGGCTGTCGGGCTGGGAGACGACGATGGGGCGGCCCTGGTCCGAGGTCTCGCGGATGGCGATGTCCAGCGGCACCTCGCCCAGGAACTCCACGCTGAGGCGCGCGGCTTCCGCCTTGGCGCCGCCGTGGCCGAAGATGTGGGCCTCGTCGCCGCAATTGGGGCAGACGTAATAGCTCATGTTCTCGATCAGGCCGAGCACCGGCACGTCCACCTTGCGGAACATGTTCAGCCCCTTGCGGGCGTCCAGCAGCGCAATGTCCTGCGGCGTCGACACGATCACCGCGCCGGTCAGCGGCACGTTCTGGCTGATGGACAGCTGGGTGTCACCGGTGCCGGGCGGCATGTCGATGACCATAACGTCCAGCTCGCCCCACTCCACGTCGCGCATCAACTGGTTCAGCGCGCCCATGACCATGGGGCCGCGCCAGATGACGGGGCTGTCCTCGGGGACCAGGAAGCCGATGGACATCACCTTGATGCCGTAATTCTCCATGGGCAGCAGGGTCTCGCCGTCGGGGCTGACCGGCTCGCCGGTGATGCCCAGCATGCGCGGCATGGACGGGCCGTAGATGTCGGCGTCGAACAGACCGACCTTGAGGCCCTGCTTGGACAGGGCCAAGGCCAGATTCACCGAGGTGGTGGACTTGCCGACGCCGCCCTTGCCCGAGGCCACGGCGATGATGGCCTTGACGTGGGGCAGCAACGGACGCTGCTCCTTCGCCTGCTGATGCTGGTGCGGCTGCGCCTGGCGCTGGGCGGTCAGCACCGCCGACACCGTCAGCACACCGGGAAGGTCGTGCACCGCCCTCTCGGCCGCCTTGCGCACCGGCTCCATGGCTTGGGCGCGGGCGGGGTCGATCTCGATGGCGAAGGCCACATGGCCGTTCTTCACCGCCACACCCGAGACCATGCCCAGGGTGACGATGTCGGCGCCGCGCTCGGGATCGACCACCTGCTTGAGGGTGTCGAGAACGCGGCTTTCGTTGATGTCGGCCATGAAAACCAGTCTCCGGCAAAGGGTTTGTTGGTTGAAAAGGCGCCTCTGATATAGGCCCGGCTCCCCCTTTTGTTAAGGACGTTGGTCAAGCGGGGAAACGAAGTCAGCCCCCCTTCGGCTTGAAAACCTCCCCATCTTCTCCATATGGGCGGAATTCCCGCCGGCTTGCCCTTCCCGCGCGTTGCCTGCCCCCTTAAGCTGGCCTATAAGGCGAGGATGGGAGACGGTGCCCGAGAGCCGGCGGTCTCTTGACCGGCCACTGACGTGAAGGGAACAGCGTATGCCTTGGAATCCTCAAGGGGGCGGCGGAGGCCCCTGGGGTGGTGGCAATAACGGCGGCAACGGCGGCGGCAACAGCCCGTGGGGCCGTCCCAACGGCGGCAACCAAGGCCCCGTCCCCGATTTCGACGACATCATCCGGCGCGGCCAGGAAAAGTTGCGCCGCGCCATGCCCGGCGGCGGCCTGAACGGCAGCCACGGGCTGGGCGTGATCGTCGCGCTGGCCATCGCCGCCTGGGCGGCCACCGGCATCTACAAGGTGGAACCGGACGAGCAGGGCGTCGTGCTGCGCTTCGGCAAGTGGGTGGACACCACCGAACCCGGCCTGCACTACCACCTGCCCTATCCCATCGAGACCGTCTTGCTGCCCAAGGTGACCAAGGTCAACCAGCTGAATTTGGGTTTCCGCACCGCCTCCGAGAGCCGCTTCGAGCGCGGCCAGGGCGGCCGCGACGTGCCCGAGGAAAGCCGCATGCTGACCGGCGACGAGAACATCGTCGAGACCGATTTCACCGTCTTCTGGGTGATGAAGGACGCCGGCAAGGTGCTGTTCAACATCAAGGACCCCGAAGGCACCGTGAAAGTGGCGGCCGAATCGGCCATGCGCGACGTCATCGGCCGCAACCCCATCCAGGCGGCCCTGTCGGACAAGCGCGAGCAGATCGCGGCGGCCTCCAGGATCGAACTGCAGCGCCTGCTTGATTCCTATGATTCCGGCATCCTGGTCACCCAGGTCCAGTTGCAGAAGGTGGAGCCGCCCCATGCGGTGATCGACGCCTTCAACGACGTGCAGCGCGCCCGCGCCGATCAGGAGCGCGCCCGCAACGAGGCCGAGGCCTACCGCAACGACATCATTCCGCGCGCCCGAGGCGAGGCGGAACGCATCGTCCAGGAAGCCGAAGCGTACAGGGAGCAGGTGACCAACCAGGCGGAAGGCGAGACCAAGCGCTTCCTGGCGCTGTACAACGCCTGGCGCCAGTCCTCGGACGTGACCGAGCGCCGCCTGTACCTGGAGACCATGGAAGAGGTGCTGAAGAACACGCCCAAGCTGGTGCTGGAAGGCAAGACCAGCCAGGGAGCATTGCCCTTCCTGCCGCTGCCGGAACTCAAGCGAACCCAGCCGGCCCAGCCGGCCCAGACCCCTGGAGGTGCGCGATGAACCGCTCCGTTATCATCGCCGCCGGGCTGATCGCGCTGATCGCGATCATCGCGTCCTCCTCGCTGTTCGTGGTGACGCAGGCCGAGCAGGTCCTGGTGCTGCGCCTGGGCGCCCACCGCGCCACCATCAAGGCTCCCGGCCTGCACGTGAAGTGGCCGCTGATCGAGGACGTGGTGCGCTACGAGCAGCGCCTGCTGTCGCTGGAACCGCCCGCCGAGGAGATCATCCTGGGCGACCAGAAGCGCATCGTGGTGGACACCTACACCCGCTACCGCATCGCCGACCCTCTGCGGTTCTATCAGACGTTGCGGAACGAGCAGAACGCCCGCAACCAGTTGACCCAGGTGGTCAGCTCGGCGCTGCGCCAGGCCATGGGCCAGATCATGCTGCCCTCGCTGCTGTCGGAGGAGCGTACCCGCATCATGCAGGACATCCTGAAGGAAGTGGCCGACCGCGCCGGTTCCTACGGCATCGCCGTGGTGGACGTGCGCATCCGCCGCGCCGACCTTCCCGAGGAGACCAGCCAAGCCATCTACGACCGCATGAAGTCGGAACGCGAGCGCCAGGCCAAGGAGCTGCGCGCCCAGGGCTACGAGTGGGGCCAGCAGATCCGCGCCCGCGCCGACCGCGAACGCACCGTCATCCTGGCCGAAGCCACCCGCCAGGCCAACGAACTGCGGGCCCAGGGCGACGCCAATTCCTCGCGCATCTATAACGACGCCTACGGCCGCGACCCCAAGTTCTACGACTTCTGGCGCTCGCTCGAGGCTTACCGGAAGACCCTGGCCGACGGCAACACCACCATGGTGCTGTCGCCCGACAGCGACTTCTTCCGTCACTTCGGCGGCACCCCCGCCCGCCGTTAACAGCCGATGCCTCCTGCCATAAGTGGTGGCAGGAGGCATCGCCTTAGTCTTGCCACGATCCCTGGGGATCGTCTGTAAGCCCGAATCGCTTGACGGCGGCGGGCGCGCAACCAAATCTGAGACGCCCACCACGGCCTGTGGCGGGCCATTCCCTTGAGGAGGGTCTCGTCGGTGCACCCAAGAAACGTGAACAAATTCGCCAGCCGCGCCAAGGCTGAAGCCTTCGACATGCGCCTGCCCGCCCTGGTGCTGGCGGCCCTGGTGGCCATCGCCCTGCTGCTGCAATCGGTGGCGGCAAGCGCCCGCGAGGCCCCGGCAAGCTTCTCGGACCTGGCGGAAAAGCTGCTGCCGTCGGTGGTCAACATCTCGACCACGCAGACCATCAAGAACCCCGAGCGCGTCCCCGAGATGCCCCAATTCCCGCCGGGCTCGCCGTTTGAGGAATTCTTCAAGGAGTTCTTCGACCGCCAGATGCGCCCCGACGCGGCGCCCCGGCGCGCCACCTCGCTGGGCTCTGGCTTCATCGTCGATGCGGCCGGCTATGTGGTCACCAACAACCACGTGATCGCCGACGCCGACGAGATCACCGTCACCCTGCACGACGACTCAGTCTACAAGGCCACCCTGGTGGGCCGCGACACCAAGACCGATTTGGCGCTGCTGAAGATCGACCCCGGCAAGAAGCAGCTGGTGGCGGTGGGCTTTGGCAATTCCGACGTCAGCCGCGTGGGCGACTGGGTGCTGGCCATCGGCAATCCGTTCGGCCTGGGCGGCACCGTCACCGCGGGCATCGTCTCGGCCCGGGCCCGCGACATCAACGCCGGCCCCTACGACGACTTCCTGCAGACCGACGCCTCGATCAACCGCGGCAATTCCGGCGGCCCGATGTTCAATCTGAAGGGCGAGGTGGTCGGCATCAATTCGGCCATCATCTCTCCCTCGGGCGGCTCCATCGGCATCGGCTTCGCCATTCCGTCCTCGCTGGCCGTGCCGGTTCTGGACGATCTGCGCAAGTTCGGCAAGGTGCGTCGCGGCTGGCTGGGCGTGCGCATCCAGTCGCTGGACCCCGACATCGCCAGCAATATCGGCCTGCCCGAG
>DATJKV010000593.1:0-5429 GCA_035491155.1 Magnetospirillum sp.
GCTGGCGCCGTTGGGGATGATGAAAAACCCCACATGGCTCGGATCGACGCCCACGACGGTAGCCGTACCGCCGTTTTTGACATTGGCGAACAGAATTTGCCCCGAGACCGGATTGCCGCTGTCGTCGGTGACGTAATAGCCGTACGAGCTGTTGTAGCCGGCATCACTGCCCGAGACCTTTGCGGTGAACGAATCGCAGACCGTCGAGGTACGGGTCTCAAGCGTGGTCGAGACCTCCACGGCGGAACTCACGAGGACCCCGCTCGACGCCACGCTTGTGGCGGCGCTGGTTCCGCCCGCCACCGCCGGAGACGGCGCCTCCCGCATCGCCTGCCGCAGGTCGGCGGCGAATTTCCCAACAGGCGCGCCGCCCCCCGCTTCATCTGGTGAGACCGCCGCGACATTGGTCGGGCCGGTCAAATTTGCTGCCTCTTTCCGGGCATTGGCAACCCAAGAAACGCTGTTCATGACGATACCTCGCTGTATTCGGCCGGTATCGCACAAGCAAAAAGTGTTCCACGTGGACGACAACGAGAATCAGGGGTGTCTGGCCCGTGGAAGCGACCTTTAAGGGAAATTTATGCCGGGCATCGGCACCAATCGGGGAAATATTTGCCGCCCCTGGCCTGCAGGATCGAGCCTAGCCGAGCAAGAGTAAGTGAGTGGCGGATGGGGTGGGATTCGAACCCACGGTAGGGTCGCCCCTACGCCGGTTTTCAAGACCGGTGCCTTAAACCGCTCGGCCACCCATCCGCGTGCCCGCATACTTACCCAGGATCGGATTGTGGGCCGGGGCGTCCAGTGCGCGGAGGAGCTTGATAGCGCGTTTGTCGGGGCTCCGCAACGGCGCGGCGGCGGCATGGCGAGAAACGGGGGCAAGGGCGGAGGTGGCAGCAGGGTTTTCCGCTGTCATCGAAACGGGCGACACAGACTTATCGGTGGACGAAATGTTGGCCGAGGAGGCCGCCTGAGAGGTCGGGAACACCGCTTCGATGGTGATTTCCACCCGGCGACCCAGCCTGGAATGCCTGGCGGTGTTCGCGTGTGCTTTGACCTCACCCAGACCTTTGACCTCCACCGTGGGGGAGGTTACGCCCAGCTTGGCCAACTGATCCGCCACGGCGGCTGCCCGGCGCTCGGACAGAGCTTGGTTGTGTGCCTTATTGCCCGCGGCATCGGCGAAGCCGTCGATGTGGATGCGGGTAATGGCGGCGCCGCGCACCGATTGGGCGGATTGGTAGAGAATCTGCATGGCCGACGCGCGGATGTCGGCGCGGTCTGAGTCGAAGTAGACGGTGACACTGTGCGAGACGCGTTGCGGCTGGGCCTCGGGAAGGGAAGCGGCAGGCGCAGGGGTGTTGACGGTCGCGGGGGGCGGACCGGCGGTCATCTCAGTCGGGGCGCAGGCGGAAATGGCGGCCACGCCAACCAACAGCAGGAGCGAACGCAGAAGCTTCAGCACGAAAAATGCCAGTGCAGTAACGACAATGATGACCCTATAAATTGACGAGAAATCCTCGGTTGTCCATAATTTTGTCGTTTAATGCCTTCCGGTTATATTATTTGTTAAAGTTAATACTTAGATTGAGTTGAAGTAAACATTGAACATCGATTTGACGAGAAACACGAGTGTTGGATAATTTTTCGTGAAAAAACAATGCAGTGTGGCGCGTTGTGAACCTGTTTGCGCTGACGCTTTTTCTTAGATCATCCGACTGAAGGGCGAAGAGGACAGGGCTGGTAATGAGGCCCGGCCTTTGGCAGGATGACGCCATGGTTAGCTTGCTGCTCCCCCCCGAATCCGATTTTTCTCGTGCAGTGTTCAAACTGATCCGCCCGCATATCCCGCGCGAGCGTTGGCCGCTGGACAGCGTGCGCGCCATGTTCCGGCCGGCCGGCGATGGCCTGTGGCTCGAAGCGGATTTTAGCGACTTTCCCTCCAGCTACGCGGCCCTGGCGGCCGAGTTGGTGCGGGAGGCCCGGGTGGACCTGGTCCTGAAGTCGCCGGCGGCGGCGGCGGCGGCCTTGGTGGTGCGGGCAAAACGCTGGCGCGACGCGGGCCTTTACGCCTTCCTGCCGCTGATGTTCGCCATCCCGTTGATGGCGGCCTTGAGCGACGCGGCCATGCGCGCCGCGCTGGCGTTCTTCTGCCTCGACGTGGTGCTGCTGATCTGGTTTCAGGCTCGCCTGAGCCGTTGGCGGCTGAACATGGCGGAATCCCGGTTCATCGCCCGGATTCCCGCGCCCGGCTTGAAGATCAGCCTTGCCAACCGGGAAGGCCCGCCGCGTGGCGGCGAGCCCATGCCGGAAGTCTGATCAGACGTTCTGGAAGGTGTTGGTGATGGGATCGAGGCGGAACAGTTCGCCCGATTCCAGATCGAAGAACCAGCCGTGAAGCATCAGGCGGCCCTGTTCCACGCGCTCACGCACCCAGGGGAAGGTCATCAGGTTGGCCAGCGAGATGGCCACGGTTTCCTGTTCGCACATGCGCCGGGCGGCGTCGATGGGCTGGCCGGCCGACAGGGTCAGCGCCAGGGCGCGGTCGCGGGCCGAACGGGCGATATGCATCCAGCCGCGAATGAAGTCGGTGTCGTCGGAACCGGCCTGCCCCTCGATCAAAGCGCGCACGCCGCCGCAGCGGGCATGGCCCAGCACCACGACGTGCTCGACCTCGAGGCCGCGGATGGCGAACTCGACCGCGGCCGAGGTACCGTGGTGGCCGGTGTCGGGGGCGTAGGGCGGCACAAGGTTGGCGACGTTGCGCAGCACGAACATCTCGCCCGGCTGGGCGTCGAAGATGATGGCGGGGTCGACGCGGGAATCGCAGCATCCGATCAGCAGCACCTTGGGCGTCTGCCCGCGCATGGCAAGCGCCTCGAACAGGCGGCGGTGCTCCTCGAAATATTGGGCGCGAAAGCGCTTAAAGCCTTCGATGAGCGTGTCCATTCTGCCTCCGCTGTTCATGAACCGGACAGCCCGTTTACCACGAAGCTCGTGGGCATGCACTATCCTACGCCCGGTTTAAGAGGACTACTAAGACGTGACAGCCGTCAGTTTGATTGGCATACCCACAAGCGTGCCGACGAGGGAGGTTGCGTGTGTTCGTCCTGGCCAAATTGATGGACCTGCTGACGGTGCCCGCCAATGTGCTGCTGCTGGTCTTGCTGGCCGCCTCGCTTCTTTGGACGCGGCGGCCGGTGGCGAGCCGCCGCGTGGTGCGTGCGAGTGCCGGCGTTTTGTTGGCTCTCGCCGTGCTGCCGTGGGACGCCTGGCTGGTGACCCCGCTGGAGGATCGATTCCCCCAGCCGGTAGCATTGCCCGAGCATGTCGACGGCATCATCGTCCTTGGCGGCGCCATCGACCCCGTGCTGTCGACGGCGCGCGGCCAGCCCAGTCTGAATGGCGCGGCGGAGCGGGTGACCGCCTTCTTGGCGCTTGCTCGCCGCTATCCGGGGGCTCGACTGATCTACAGCGGCGGTTCAGGCAGCGTCACCATGCAGCAGTTGAAGGAGGCGCCGGTGGCGCGGGAGCTGCTGGACGAATTGGGCTTCGATACCAAGCGGGTGATGTTCGAAGGCCAGTCGCGCAACACCTGGGAGAACGCGGTTTACGCCCGTCAGCTCGCAAACCCGGCGCCCAAGGAAACGTGGCTGTTGGTCACCTCGGCCACGCACATGCCGCGGGCCGTAGGCGCTTTCCGGGCCGCCGGCTGGTCGGTGCTGCCCTATCCGGTGGACTACCAGACGCCAGGCTCTGGCGCGAAATTGCGCTTCAACGCCGATGGCGGGTTGTCGACGGTGGCAACGGCCATGCATGAATGGTTGGGCCTCGTCTATTACCGCTGGCGGGGCTGGAGCGACGCCCTTTATCCGGCGCCCGCCGCGCACCTGTGACAACCAGCCGGGCATGGTTGCGGCGGTGGCTGCGGATGTGGCAGGGTGCAGCTTCCCCCGGCAGTCCAGAAAGCAGAGGTTGACGATGGCTGAGGCACGCACGCTCAAGGCGCTCTTCACGGCGGGAGCGACCGCTCTGGCGCTGACCATGGGCGCCATGGCGGCGTCGGCCCAGGAAGCCACGTCTCCCCCCAAGGATTTCACCACCTTCGTCCAGGAGCTGGAGAACGACGCCGTCACGCGCGGCATCCGGGCCGAGACCGCCCATGCGGCGCTGGACGGGGTGCAGCACATCGGCCGCATCATCGAGCTGGACCGCAAGCAGCCCGAATTCACCTTCACCTTGCAGGAATACCTGGACCGCGTGGTCAGCCCGCAGAAGGTGGAGAAGGGGCGGCGCATGATGGCCGAAAACAAGGCGGTACTGGAGAAGATCGGCAAGCATTACGGCGTTCAGCCCAAATACATCGTCGCCCTATGGGGCATCGAGACCGATTATGGCCGCGTCACCGGCGGCTATTCGGTGGTTTCGGCGTTGGCCACTCTTGCCTTTGACGGCCGTCGCTCGGCCTATTTCCGCGGCGAGCTGATGGACGCGTTGAAAATTCTGGACGAAGGGCACATCAAGCCCGAATCCATGTCGGGGTCGTGGGCCGGCGCCATGGGACAGTGCCAGTTCATGCCTTCCTCGTTCCTCAAGTTCGCCGAGGACTGGGATGGGGATGGCCGCCGCGACATCTGGACCACCCGCGCCGACGTGCTGGCATCGGCCGCCAATTACCTGTCCAAGACCGGCTGGCATGACGACCAGAGCTGGGGACGGCCGGTCACGCTGCCGGCCAATTTCTCGGACCGCCTGATCGGGCTGGACCAGAAGCGGGCGGTCACCGAGTGGGGCAAGCTGGGGGTCAAGGCGGCCAACGGCAAGCCTCTGCCCAAGAGCGGCGTCGAAGGCTCCATCATCCGGCCCGACAACGGCGGCGGCGCGGCCTTCCTGGTCTATGACAATTTCCGCACCATCATGAAGTGGAACCGCTCTACCTCGTTCGCGTTGGCCGCTGGCCATCTTGCGGAGCGGATCGGCGGCAAGTAGACTACAACATATCTGGCCGACGACCGAGGGGGCACCTATATGATGCGGAGGTTTCCGCGTGGCACGCGCGCGGCGGCGCTATTGCTGTCGACGGCGCTGCTGTCGGGTTGCGCCGAGATGAATCTGTTCGGCCATTACGCCAAGAAGGCCACCTCGGGCGACGAACCGCCGGCTTCCGCATCCACCGCCGCGCCCACATACAAGGTGGGCAAGCCCTATCAGGTGGGCGGCGTCTGGTATTACCCCAAGGAAGACTTCGATTACGACGAGACCGGCATCGCCTCCTGGTACGGACCGGACTTCCACGCCAAGACGACGGCCAATGGCGAAGTGTTCGACCAGAACGCGGTCACGGCGGCGCACAAGACCCTGCCCATGCCGTCGGTGGTCCGGGTGACCAACCTGGAGAACGGCCGCTCGCTGATCGTCCGCGTCAACGACCG